>NZ_JACANS010000035.1:0-9915 GCF_030329305.1 Acinetobacter sp. 251-1
GTACCGAAATTAAATATTAAGTCTATAAATACGGTTTTTGAGTTGCTTTTTAAGACTTTATTTTGTTCCGTTAGGCTGTACTCCAAGTTTACATAATGGTTCTTATACGAAATTCGGGTGTAACTCCAAAATAGAAGTGTCCATCTAAAAATCCAGTTGAAAAATTAGCTCCTATTTGCTCGTAATTCAACGATAAGATACTTAATGGTAGATCCCCATCCATAAAACATAAAACTCTACACTGAGCGCAAATGAGAGCCAAATAGAGCCAAATTTTTCATCAACTTAAGAGATAGCAATCAAAAAATATGAAAAAGTAAAATTTCTATTCAATCTTAAAATTCAAAATTTATCCTTAATTTTAATAAATTTTAAATAATAACAATTAATTACAGAGCGAGTGTCTACGAGCGAACTGATGAAATATGATTTTCATTCTGTTTTTTCTCTGATTACAAACTTCCATTTGCTTCACAACGAAAGTAACAGAGCATCCCGAAGGGTGCGAACTTTGAAGCTTTTGCTTTTAAAAATGCCATGAGCGAAGCGAATGCCATAATTTTCTTTTTGCTTTTGGTTATTACATACAACAGTTACAAAATCGCCCCACTGCTGTGAGCGTAAGCGAACAGCAATAGAGTACGAGGCTTGCCGAGTGCCAAGGGCGATTTTCTTTTTCTATTTTTAATCTTTTTAAAAGCTTTATATAAAGCTTTACAGCTTTATAAAAGCTTTAAAAAAGCTTTACGGCATACCTGAAAGTCTTATATAGCAGTGCTTTCAGAGTATTTAGGGGGGTGGCGTTGCAGACTAGGGGGGGTGGCGTTGCAGACAAATTACCATTAAAGGGGGGTGGCATTGCAGACTGAGGGGGGTGGCGTTGCAGACTGAGGGGGGTGGCGTTGCAGACTAGGGGGGTGGCGTTGCAGACAAAAAAACATCCTCATTGACTAACATTAAAGGGGGTGCTATAAAATAATACTTCACCCCCTTTATGAAAATAAAAATTGTGAGTAAAACTGCTAAAAAGAGTTCAATCAACGACTTCACAGAACAAGATAAAGTATTGTATCCATTACTTTCTCCTGAGAAGAAATATCCTGAACATCTCGCTGTTCTTCAAAATGCTTTTTGGCTGCTTCAACACGAAAAGCCACCAAAAGATGATATGTTGAAGCTGCTCATGTTTTTTAGTCCTAAAGTGCGCTTATCCAATGACTTACCAACTGAGCAAACAGTCTTTTCAATTACAGCAAAAGAGTATGCAGAGTTAACTGGCTTGAATATAAAAGGGGCTTATGCTGCTTTAGATCGTGTTGTTGACGCTCTCTACAATCACAGCGTTATTTTTCATAATGAAGAACGTGGGAATGTACGGACTAGACTTGTCACTTCAACAGCTTACAAAGAGGGGAGATTTACAGTCAGTTTTACACACTATGCTCTGCATATTATGTATGTCTTCAATCAACAACACCCTTTCACAAAGCTACAAATCAAGTCAATTTCAGGACTGCACGGACATGGATTAAAGTTATATCCATTATTAGTTCAAAATGAATATCGTTTTAACTTTGATATTGCAATCAGCGACCTAAAAGAAGCCTTAAATATTGATTTGCAGTCATATAGCGATTACAAAGAGTTTAAAAAGTTCGTGTTAAAACCACATATTGACTTGATCAACCTAAAGACCGAATTATCTGTTCAATATAAAGCTGAAAAAAAAGAAGGTCGGAAAGCCAGCCATGTCAATTTTACTGTAACAAAAAAACGAACAGTCAAAGCAGAAGAACCAAAGAAAAAAGTACCAGATGAACCACAAGAAGAACAACCAAAAATTACAGCAGCAATAGTCTATAAAGAACTTATAAAAAGACCTGAACTACTCCCACGTTTTCAAGAGTCAGGAGAAGCAATAAATGAGATGATTGATCGAATCAAAGAGGATTTTAAAAATGGTAATCAAGAGCGATGGCTTAATAAACTTCAAGAGTTCGGAATAACTTTTGAAGAGACTGCTCCATTTTAATGTTAAGAAAATTTGAGTACAGCTTTAACAAAATATTTTGTTAAAGCTGTACTCAAAAATTTGTCATCTTATTTTTTTAATTTTTCTCTACGTGCGTCATCATTGTGTAAATATAATGCTTCTTTCAAATCGTCAGAACTTTTAAAAATTTTATTCTGTTCACGTTTTGAAGAAGATTTTAAAACTTTAGTGAGTAAACAAATAAACTGTTCTTGTTCATTTTGATTTAAAACATTTTCACTTTTATCAAAAATTTGTTTAATTACTAATTCAGAAATACCAAATTTTTGAGAATCTACAATTTTTTTCTCAGTTGGGGTTAAATCTGGAAGAATATTGTTAAATACTTCAAGACTTTCACCAACTAATTTTTGAATATTTTGTAATGTTTTTTTAGCAGTTTTTAGTTCTTCTTTATTTAGTTTATTACTTGTAATTTTATTTACAAGATCATTAACTTCTTGAGTATATTTTTTACTTTCAAAAATTGGAGTATTGTTTTGTTCAGTCATTTTTAACACCTTTTAAAAATAAAAATATCTAATCATTACCATGAAAAAAAAACAAGATCAAATTATCGTTTTTAAACTATTGAAGTGTGAGATCAGATTTCCGTTAAACTTTTTACACGACATTTCACAGTTTCAGAATTTTATGAAATAAAATTCTGAAACTGTAGAAATGACGAAGTAAAAAGCGCACTTTAACCCAAAATGAACATTTCGCTTCGCTTCATATTCATTTTGAGTCGTGCGCCCCCTCCCAAACTAGGGCAGGGGGGGACTTTTAAGGCGTTCTAATGAGAAAGTAATTTATTGTGCTTTGCACAATAATTATTTTCATGTAACGTCTTAAAAGTAGAAAAGCAAAACCGTCACTGGAGCATGATATGAGTGATAAAATCGTTATTCGAAATAGTTATTCTCATCGTGTTTCGACTGTCAAAAAATCTAATGGTCATAGTATTTTAAGAATTATTGCTTACATCATGGCTCGAAAATTAGAAAATAATTTAACAGGAAATGAGCATAATTTTTCTCATAAATCAGGTGTAATTAATACAGGTTTTTTTATGCCGCATGGCATTAAAACAGAAATGAATGAAGAACAATTTTATAATCATATTGAGAATAATAGTCACGCATCTACAAACATTATTGCATATAGTTCTATTCTTGCTTTACCGCCAGAGTTATCACAAGAAGAACAAATAAAAGTTGTCGAAAAATTCTGTGAAGATTTCACAGAACAGTATGGAACTTGTATTAGTTATGCGATACATGAAGCTGATAATTTGAAGCGTAAAAAAGCTCGATTAGAAGAAATTGAAAAATATAATTTGCCTGAGGATAAAGAAGATTTACAGTTACAGATTCAAAATAATCATGTGCATTTTGTGATTCCATATTGCAAAATTGAAGCACTCACAGAGCAAGATTTAAAGTCAAAACGTAAGAAAAAATCTCACGGAGATACATTTAAAATTGGCAGTCAAGTTAAAGATTTTAACCCGATAAAATTTGGCTCAGAGATTAAAAAAGATAAGCCCGACTTAATGAATATTGAGCAAAACTTTTTGCAATATATGCGTCAAAAGCCGTGCGATTTATTTAATGATGCATTAGAAAAAAATGGACGAATTGAGCGTTATACACATAAGTCATATAAAAATTTGGGCTTGCAGATCAGCGCAACAATTCACGAAGGCGAGATGGTGAAAAGCCGTGTTGCGCAAGGCAAAAAAATGGACGTTCACGAATACAACAAGCAACAAAAAGCGAAGCAAAAGACTGAATCTGACTACCTAAATTTTATCAATGTTCCACTACCGAAAGAGCTTGCATATAAGATTTTAAGCGGTGAAAAACTTGCTGAGAAAGAGTTATTAGATAGCTTAAAACATCAGCTGAAATCTGACTATGAAGAAGCTCAAGACTTACTTGATCAGATCAATAATGCACATCAGCTCATAGATAACAAACTTGCAGATCACGAGCATGAAACGCTCGATTTACGTGAAAAGCTAGACAAGCTAAAAGAATCCAACTCCAACAATGCCCCAGGTGCAACACCTGAACCTCAAGAAACACTTAGTCAAAAATTGGAACGCTTGAAACAGAAGCAAGCTGAAAAGCCAGAGCCGAAAGATGACAACGATTATTCACCGTTTTAACTAAAAATTTGGAGCAGTCACATGAATGATAATAGCGAAATTATTGATTTACTGACAGCGATTGTCAGCACGATTGAAAGCCAGGATGAAAAGGCAAATAAGGCTAAGTTTGAGCTACTGGAGCAATTGAAAATCATTGCATCAAAGACTGATACAGTCAGTACAAACTTTCCGAAATTGATCGAAACACTATCAAATTTTGATAGCAAGATTGCATCAAGTTTTGATGATATTCAAAACGTCAGCAAGCAGTTAAATAGTGTCGTGCAGCAAATCTGTATTGCTGAAAAAGCAATTCAGACCGTGCAACAGCAAGCACAAAATCTACAGCTTAATGACACAATCAAAACACTGAATAATGCAGATCAAACTGCACAACAGCTTAATCGTTATTTACACAGCTCAAGCAAGACATACAAAGAAAATATGAATGCTGCAACTGATATCGCTATCAGTCAGATCAAAAAGTTGAAAAGCGAAGTCAACACAATTGCAGATAGTTTTACTGAAATCATTACAACTGATATTTCCAACAGAATTATTAATGATGTATCTGCAAAATTGACACAGCAAGTCGTCCAAAATTTAAAAGTTGAAATTGAGACAGGAGCCAAAGAAACGGCTGAAACACTTTCAAATAAAGCATTTCAGCATCTTAGTAAGACGTTACAACAGACAAAAAATGAAGTCGAAAGCGGTGCAAAAGAATTTCATAGAGAAGTCATCTCAACATATCAAAACGACTTAAAACAGCTCAAAGCGATAAGTTCAGAGATTCAGCAGACAGCAGATAAATCAAATAGAATCTATATGCAACGTGAAGAAGCATATCAAAATCACGTTAGCCAAGAAAAAGCCTCGGTTAAAAAGAACTGGATTTTAATTGCTGCCACAGTTTGGATCGGATTTACAGCAACTGTTGCAGGTGCTTCTTATATCACAACCAAATCAGCTGAAAGCGTTGTAAACAAAGCGACTGGCTATGTCGATTTACAGAATAATTGGATGAAAAATGGCTTTCGTAGCATCAACAAAGAAGAATGTAATGCGTACATGCCGAAGCAGCAATTTATGCAAAACCGTCCAATTGATTTTTGTTATTTCAGCAAGACACCTGCTCATCAAGTTCAAACTCAACATGGATACTTAAATATATTTACCAAGTAAATAAAACAGCTTAAAAATAAAAAGACACTTTAGTGTCTTTTTATTTTTACAGAAGCTTGGCTCCCATATTTAAATAAAAAATCAGCTATGATGAATCACTATTCATAGCTATAAAACAAATCAAAGAACAATGCCTAAATTCACCGTTGCAGAATTAGCCAAAAAATATGGAATCGCTCGTACATCTATTTATGATCGTATGAAGAATGGTTCTATTAGTTATGAAATTGACTCTAAGAATCGAAAAGTCATTGATTTTAGTGAAATGCAACGTGTTTACGGTATGCCTAACAGTCAGGCTGACAGTAAGCCTGATAGTAAGGAAACTGACAACACTACAGTTGAACTGTACAAGCAATTGATTGAAGAATTACGACATGATAAATCAGTTGCCGAAGAACGTGAAAGGCGTATGTACAAAGAGATTGAGCAACTTAAAGATAAAATTGACAACCTAACATTAGCACTTGGCTATACCCCTAAAAATATTCAGCCTGACAGTCAGGCTTACAGTACAAATGAACAAATCCGTACAACTACAGACTTACAAGAAATTGTACAGCCCGAACAAATTACAGCAAT
This sequence comes from Acinetobacter sp. 251-1, assembly GCF_030329305.1. Lineage (NCBI taxonomy): Bacteria > Pseudomonadati > Pseudomonadota > Gammaproteobacteria > Moraxellales > Moraxellaceae > Acinetobacter > Acinetobacter sp. 251-1. Next base: position 5,955 of record NZ_JACANS010000035.1, read on the forward strand.
AGAAAATAAGCCTATTCAGCAAGCTGCTACGATAACACCGGAACCTAAAAAACGAGGTTTATTGGGCCGAGTGCTACATGCTGTTTTAAGTGATGACTAGAGGTTGAATTGTTTACCAAGGCTTATTAAAACCGTGAAACATTGATCAAAGAATAGGCGTGGAACGTGAAAAATCATAAAAAAAGCCCAATCGGTGGCGATTGGGCTATCAACTAGAAACTACAGCATTGATTTCTAAAGATAATTAGAACGCATTTCGTATAAGGTGTATTATGTTAATTTTAGAAAATCTAAAATAATTATTGATAATTTTTTTTTTGAAAATTTAACATACCTTCCGATTGATATTTTAGGTATGATTACTTATGAACAGTGTGTTACTCGCTTATGTATTACTTGGATTTGCAATAGTTTCCGAAGTGATTGGAAGTAGTTTTTTAGTTAAATCGGAAGGGTTTACAAAACTTTTTCCAAGCGTGATGGTCTTTATTTTTTTTAGCACGGCATTTTATTTATTATCACAAGTTATTAAAACAATCCCTTTAGGTATCGCATACGCTATATGGGCTGGTGTTGGGATTGTTCTAACTGCTGTAGTTGGCTACTTTGTTTTTAAACAGACACTAGATAATCCTGCTTTAATTGGAATTGGTTTTATCGTATCTGGCGTAATAATTATTAATTTATTTTCGCAATCAGCAGGTCATTAAGTGAAAGAAATTCGGCAACAAAAGAAGCAACCAGAGGTTATTCGAAAGCGCATCCTTGAACAGGCAACTATTCTTGTTTCTCAAAAGGGTATTTCTGGTGTTTCTATTCAAAATATTGCTACAGCAGTAGGTATAACAAAAGGGGGGGTATTTCACCATTTCCCGAATAAAAAAAATTTGATAGAAGAAATGTTCAATCAAATAATTCTTGATTTAGATCAAACAGTTGAATACTTGATTAAACGCGATCCAACAGAATATGGTAAATTCACACGAGCTTATATTCATAGTTCTTTTATCCATCAAATAGATGGGGTGGTTTCTGCTTGGTCAGCGTTATCAATGACTATGATCACAGAGCCTACCTTTAATAAAATTTGGATGGAATGGCTAAAAAATAGATTATCTCAACATGCAGAAACGGATAGTCATCCTGATTTAGAGTTACTTCGTTTAGCAGCAGATGGGTTGTGGCTACAAAGTATTACCGGAGTCATTGATGATGAGCAATGTTCAAAATTAGAAGACGATCTGCTTAATCGAACCTATTTAACATAAAATCTCTTATTCGAAATTTGAACTGTAAGCCCCAGATAGAAAAATCCAGTGCATAGAACGGCACTGTTGCAAATAGGCTGACATGATAAGCTAAATATCTTATTTATTTCGAGATACAGCAGATGAATCCCTTCCACGGTCGGCACTTTCAAGGTGAAATCATTCTTTGGGCTGTTCGTTGGTATTGTAAATATGGCATCAGCTATCGTGAACTTCAGGAAATGCTGGCCGAACGTGGAGTGAATGTTGATCACACCACAATTTATCGCTGGGTTCAGCGTTATGCTCCAGAAATGGAAAAACGTTTACGTTGGTATTGGCGTAATCCTACAGATCGACATTTATGGCATCTGGATGAAACTTACGTAAAAGTGAATGGCAAATGGGCATATCTATACCGTGCAGTTGACCAACGTGGCCATACTCTTGATTTCTATCTTTCTGCTAGACGAAATACCCATTCAGCTTATTGTTTTCTTGGAAAAATTTTAAATAATGTGAAGAAGTGGCAAATTCCACAAGTGATCAACACGGATAAAGCACCCACATATGGACGTGCTTTATCACGGTTAAAACGGGAAGGTAAATGTCCACCAGACCTTGAGCACAGGCAGATTAAGTATAAAAATAACGTGATTGAATGTGATCATGGCAAGCTAAAGCGGATCATCAGGGCCACATTAGGATTCAAATCTATGAAGACGGCTTATGCCACAATTAAAGGTATTGAAGTCATGCGTGCACTACGTAAAGGACAAGCATCGTCATTTTATTATGGTCAGCCTCAGGGTGAAGTGTGTCTAATCAACAGGGTTTTCGGTCTCTAAGTACTTTTTAAAGGGAACATCATCGACTCAAATCTCTATTTGCAACAGTGCCCCATGAAGTGCCTGCCTGCGTCTGTTAGCCGAACGCCCCGCGCATGGCGCTCAAATAGCAGGACACCAAGGTTATCCTCCAGCGCTTTCACACGCGCGCTGACGCTCGACTAGCTGATACCAAGTGCCTTGGCCGCATGCCGAAAATTCAGATGCTCGGCGACGGCGATGAACTGAACAAGGGAAATGAGCGGTATCCTGCCAGACAGGATACCGACATTCACGAGGTTTCGATGGTTAGTGCGCCGCATCGGAGCGGGCCTGCTACCAGTCGTCGGTTAGACGACTGGCGACTTCTCGGTGGCAGCCCCACGGAGCCGAAGGAGCACCAGCCCCAACGAAACCAGTACCGCCATCGCCGTGGCGTAACAGATCACGGGCCACGCTGTGTCACCGTTTAAAAGTGCCACCGCCAATGTCCCGACAATGCTGACTATCAGGCTTTGAACGCAGAAGTAGAACGCGACCGCTGATCCCGCGATGTCGTCGAACTCTGCCAAAGCGCCGTTCGCGGTAACGGACACCGTGAAGACAATACCGACCGCGACAACCCACATCGGTAGGATGAAGGTGAGGAATGACGGCGAGCCGTAAAGTTCGCCGATCCCCAACAGGACCGCTCCGCAAACAAGCAACGCCATCCCACGCGCCACGCATCCTGCGATGCCCCATCTGGCGACAAAGGACTTCGCGAAACGGGTTGTCACGATCATTACAAGCGCGACAGTGGCGAAGGCAAAGCTGAATCCGATCTCGGAATATTCCGCTTGGCCTATGAGCACACGGGGAGCCGTCGAGAAGAAGACGAAGTAGGTGCCCATACCGGCGCTAAAGCCGACAGTGTAAACCCAAAAAGCCGGACTCGCGAAGATCGGCAAGACAGATCGGCGCGTCTTGACTTGATCCAGAGGGCGGGTTTCGTGCCACCTGAAACCCGCATTTAGGAGTGCGAGCATCGCCAGTATAGCCAAAGTAATGAATATCGCCTGCCATCCCAAGAACTCGCCGATCAATACTCCGGCGATAGGGCCGAGCGCAGGCACGAACGCCAGCATCGAACTGAAAAGGCCGTAGATGACGACACCCTCAGGACGGTTGGCATAAACGTCGCGAACCGTCGCGAACGTCGCCACCAGCATGGCCGACGCGCCCACTGCTTGAAGTAGACGGAAAGCGACAAAGGCCGGTGCAGTTGAAGACCAAGCTGCTCCCAGAGACGCAATGACGAAAGCCGTTGCGCCCGCAAGTAGAATTGGCCGTCGCCCGATTCTGTCTGAGAGCGGACCAAAAATCACCTGGCCCACGCCGAGCATCACCATATAGAGGCTCAACGTGAGTTGGATCATAGCGGGCGTCGTGTTCAGGATGCCGGGCATCGCTGGAACGACAGGGAGATAAATATCCATCGCCAGTGAAGCGAGGATGTCGAAAGGAGCCATCAGCAGCAGTGCTGCCGGCAGCGTATAGGCCCACGCGGGGCGTGTGGTGGTCATGACGAATCAACCCTCGATTAAGGAATACCGGGCGACGTCTGCTCGTCAGCAATCAGATGAGACTAGCCTTACAGAGCGCCGCAACAACAATACTGGTTGTTGCGGCTTACTTGTCTGCTGACTTGGAATTTCCCATCTGATTACTCCACGCTTACGAATATGAATTGCTACATTTTATCCGATTATCTTTTGCTTCGCAATGCGGCATGGGCGCACTCAGCGTTCCAGCCCCCTCTGCCGCCCTAAATGCTTGCTCCAATGCATCGAGCACCATATCTGTATTCATCCGTGTCGATACTTTCCATCCAACAATTGCTCGTGA
>NZ_JACANS010000036.1:0-9089 GCF_030329305.1 Acinetobacter sp. 251-1
TTTGTTTTTCACCATTTTGAGGACTAAAATATTTATTTCCATAATCATCTTCCTCAAATATATAACTATTTCTGATTTCCATGCGTTGAATGCGAATATATTCTTGATATTCATTTTCTCTACGTGATATTTCTGAAAGTTGATGATCTATATTTAAAATTTGATCATTCAGTTTGCGTTGTTTAACTCTAATGTTTGTTTCGTTAAATTTTTCAAAAGACTTTTTAGGCAGGAGCAACTGATTTTCTTCTGTCCATTTATTTAACTGATTAGAATATCTCTCTTTTTTTTCTGTTTCACTAAGACCAGAGATATGCTTTTGGCGATCTAGTTGGGTGTTGTGTTGGTCGATTAGGTCATTGATTTGATTGATCCATTTTGTTTTAAAAAATAAAGGCTCTTTTTTGTGTAGTTCTGATATTTCAGAACTCATTGTGTCTAATTCTGCTGTTAATTTTGATAATTCTTCGTTTTGGAATTCAGAAAGCTTCTGAGAAATTTTTCCTAAATATTCAGCTTCAGACTGTTGGAATTGAAGTTCACTTCGTACTTTTTGCACAAGATCCTCAGATACGTTGATGTTTTCATCAAGTGCAATGACCTTTTTGATTTCTAAATTACGTCGCTTAATCTCATCATTTTTCAGACTAATCTTTGTAAATATTCCTCGTCTCCGTAGGTATGTAGCTTGAGGACCTTCGTGTTGAGTGGCTTCTAGGTCACTTTCTTGATCTTGATAACTTCTGTGATCGACACGTTCATCAAATCCATTTTGTTCCAGGTGGTGATTGCATAACTCTGCAAATAATTCTCTCCAGTGGTTTACTGTTTCTGTGCCATTGTCACGACTGAAGTCCCTATATTTTTTTGCTGAAAAGTCACCATGCTCATTAATACTTCGGGTGGTGAACATGATGTGTGCATGGTAATTGCGTTCATCACTTCCGTTGCTTGTATGCGGTGCATGAATAGCAGCGTCAACGATGACACCGTATTTTTTAACGAGGTCTTGGCAAAGTTCATTAAGCATGTTTTTACGCTGTTCAGCGTTTAACTCACTTGGAAATGCAATCTCAAACTCTCTTGCAAGTAAGGCATCTTTTCTACGTTCAACTTTTTCGACTTCGTTCCAAAGGATCTGGCGATTGAGTAACTCAGTATTTGTATTATCAGGGGCATAGATTTCTGTAAATTCAACACCAGTTTTTTTTGTATAGTCTTGTTCTTTTCCATAGAAATCACATACCAGTTTTTCACCTGAACGATATGCAGCACAAGCAACGGCTGAACGCCCATTACTTCTACTCATCGTTTTAACTGAAAAATGATATATCGCCATGTTGCTTTTGCTCTTAAATTTGGTTTACCAAATTTCACCAACCTGTATAGGTTGGTCAGGGGATTACAAAGGGGATTTACCCCTTGTCGCACCATTGAACTTTGTTCAATGGCTAAGTGCGCCCTTCGGGAAAACCACGATAGCATGGGATGTCTTGAATTTCAATTCAAACAGACCTATGCTTGAGGGGGATTCCTTGATACGGTGATGGTATGAGTGTTGATAATTTAGAGCAAAAAATTGCAAAGCAAGAAGAACGCTTAAGACAGCTAAAAGAACAGAAAAAAGCTGCCATTGCACGTGAAAAAAAGAAAGTTTCTGATCAACAAAGAAAAGATGATACGAGACGTAAAATTCTACTGGGAGCTTGGGCTTTAAATAAATTAAAAAATGATGAATCGTTTAAGCAGCAATTAGCCGATTTTGAGCAATTTTTAAACACGGAAAATAAGACCGAAGAAAATAGGCAGAAAGATAAAGATCTTTTTAATGGCGTTATGTGGGATAAGACCTAAATTTTGCATATGAGATTTTATGTTAAATAGTATCCAATGCGTCAAGTAATGTCCTTTATTCATAAGTAATACCAGATTTTTTGAATAGGTACGTCTATAATGCCTTTTTTGATTCTGCTTAGTTTTTCTAATGTCCAAGTTTACATATATTGATTTGTTCGCTGGTTGCGGAGGACTTTCTGAAGGTTTTTCTAATTCTAATTTGTTTGAAGGTCTTGCGCATGTAGAGTGGGAAGTCCCAATGGTTGGCACTTTGCGTAATCGTTTAGTGACCAAGTGGAATTACTCAAAGGACCAAGCAACGGATACGGTCATACATTTTGATATCCAAAAAACAGAAGAATTGATTCATGGTAATTGGAGCAATGAGACTAACAGCTTTTATGGTCAAACCAATTCTGACCTTGTTAAAAAATTCGGCTTAAAAGGTATTGTACAAGATCGATCAGTTGATGTCGTTATTGGTGGCCCTCCCTGCCAAGCTTACTCAATAGCAGGTCGTGCTCAAGATAAAAATTCTATGAAAGATGATTATAGAAATTATCTTTTTGAAAGTTTTGTAAAAGTAGTTGATGAATTTAGGCCTAAATTATTTGTTTTTGAGAATGTTCCTGGAATTTTAACGGCTAAACCAGGTGAAAAATTAGTTATAGATCGAATTTTTGAAGCATTCTCTGAGATTGGCTATCAGATAAAAGAAGCTAAACGATTAAAAGAGGCAACCTATACAGCTTCTGATTTTGGTGTTCCTCAAAAACGAAATAGGGTAATCATTATTGGAATCCGTAAGGATTTAGATATTGATGTTGATGAAATTTATCAATCAATTGATGAACAAAAGTCTTCTGATCTTAAGACCGTTGCGGATGCTATCAAAGATTTACCCAAATTTATGCCTTTATCCGAGCCCTTAAAAATTAAAGGAAAAAATATTTCTCATACAGGGGATGCTGATCAAATCTCTCATCATACACCTCGATACCATAATCCATCAGATGTGAATATTTTCAAACAGTGGGTTTCTCAAGGGATGAATAAACTGACTAATGATGAAAAGATTGGCTTTTATAATCGCTTAAAAGGTAAATCATCTAATCACGCTAAATATCGAAATTTAGAATGGGACCAACCATCACCTACAATTGTTGCTCATCTTTATAAAGATGGCCTGATGTTTATTCATCCTGATGCTAATCAAGCTCGTTCAATCACTATCCGAGAAGCTGCTTTATTGCAATCATTTCCTATGGATTATCAATTTTTAGGTAGTGCAGGGTACTGCTATAAAATGATTGGTAATGCAGTTCCTCCTTTAATGGCAGAAAAAATTGCCATTGGTATTTCTAAGTTTTTAGGTAAATGATGTATGAAAGTTTTAGTTGCTTGTGAAGAAAGTCAAGCTGTTACCAAAGAACTTCGAGCTTTAGGACACCAAGCTTATAGTTGTGATTTATTGCCATGCAGTGGTGGACATCCTGAATGGCATTTTAATGTTGATGTTTTTGAAATTATCAAAAATAAAGGAGGTGTATTGCAAAATGGTCATGAATCCTTTGTTTCAGATTGGGATATGATGATTGCTCATCCACCATGTACTTACTTAGCAGTTAGTGGTGCGCAGTGGTATTACCATCCAGAAGATAAACATTTACCAACTGATCAACGACGTCCACACCCTAAATTTCCAAATCGAGCAAAAGATAGAGATGAAGCAATCGTTTTCTTTAAGGCTCTTTGGGAAACTGATATTGAGCGTATTGCAATTGAAAACCCTGTTGGTGTTATGAGTTCTCATATAGGTAAAGCGACCCAAATTGTTCAACCTTATATGTTTGGTGATGAAGCTACCAAAACAACTTGTTTATGGCTTAAGAATTTACCGTTACTTACTCCAACAAATATTGTTGGCAAAGGTGAGCGTATTACTTTTGGTAGTGGAAAATCGATGCCTAAATGGTATGCCGAAGCTTTATCTAAAGCTAAAACAGCGGAAGAGCGTCGCAATCTTAGAAGCAAGACATTTAAAGGTATGGCTAAAGCTATGGCTGAACAATGGACAAACTTTAATTAGCTCTGAAAATGTCTTTTAAAACCAGTACACTATGATAAATTTATTGTTATAGTGTACTGAATTACGATGAAAGCATTAGATTCTTTAAAATTAGATCAGTGGAGAGATGTGAATGGCGGACTAATTTTAGCCTATCTAGATTGTTATTCAAAACTTAGCAAAGATAAAAAATTAAATAAAGCTGAACAATTATACCAATCTCTAATGATATTTGATCCTACAACAAGTGATTCAACACAAAAGTTTTATAATAGCGCTTATACAATTGCTCGTGAGTTAGGGATTTTTTATGAAGAAAATGATGAATTTCATTTAAGTGAAGCAGCTAAAAATCTCCTTAATCAACCAATTAGCAAAATTGATAACTGCATACAAAAATATATGCAAAGATATGCTCTAAATACAGAATTTCTTATTAATAATAAAGTAGTTCATCCCTTAAAAGTCTTAATAGACAATTTTGGAGATAATGAATTTTCACTCAATGATATGAAAAATATCAATGAATTAGTTCCAAGCTCTGTTTCTTCTCCAAATGAAACTAGTCTCAAATATTTTTTAAATAGATTAGTTTTGGCAGATTTTCTGACTAGCTATAATAATAAATATCAATTTAAAAATTCAGAAAATATTAAAAATGAATGTACAGTATCTAGATTAAGTGTAGAAGATTTTAAAGCAACTTTTATTGGTGACCCTAACCATAAGAATGTTGTTAAATTGATGATTGATAGAGACATTCAAAATAATATTAGTGGCTTAACAGATGTTGAAGAAATTCAGTCTAAAATTGGTAAAAATACAATTATTTATGGCGCTCCAGGTGCAGGAAAAAGTGCATCAGTTAGTAAGATAATTGGTAAAAATTATATTCGTACAGTATTTCATCCAGAAACCCAATATTCTGATTTTATTGGCTGTTTAAAACCACATAAAGACTCTACTGGAAGTATCACTTATAGCTTTCGAAAAGGTCCTTTTATTCAGATACTTGAAAAAGCTCTATTAAATCAAGAAAACCATCATTTTTTAGTTATTGAAGAACTAAATCGAGCAAATACTGCTGCAGTATTTGGAGAGATTTTCCAGCTATTAGATAGAGATGATAAAGGAAAAAGTGAGTATCCAATTCTGATACAAGATGAAGATTTATATGATGCTTTAAAAGAAACCTTAGGTTCAGAGCATGAATCCATTGTAAAACGTCAGTTGATGATACCTAGTAACTTATCAATTATTGCAACGATGAATAGTAGTGATCAGGCTGTTTTTCCATTAGATACTGCATTTAAAAGACGCTGGATTTTTGAATACCTACCAATAGATTTTACAAATTGTGCAACAGGTGAAATTCCAATTCATCATGCAGTTTTACCACATGTAGAATGGAAAACATTAGCCCAAACTATTAATACTGTTTTGGTTCAACTCAAGGTTGTAGAAGATAAGCTTATTGGTCCGTGGTTTATTAAAGATAGTGATCTAGTTGAAGATCAAGCTGAACAGACTTTCATTGGTAAAATTTGTTCATATTTATGGGATGATGCCCTTAAGTATAAGAATAAAGATGAAATCTTTAGAAGTGATATTCATGGGTATGGTGAGCTATATCAACGGTATTCTGATCAGAAGCCAATATTCTCAGATAAATTTATGGAGATATTACAAACAAAACAAGATGTAGATACTGAGAACTCTAATAAGACAGAAGCAGAGTAATGGAATATCAGTTTTTTGAAGATAAACAATTTATCGACTCAAAAAAAATCCCTGATTATGTAATTGATAAATTGGTTTCAGTTGGCGGTCTTGATGTAGTTAATCAGGGACGAAAAATTGCATTTTGTGGGGTCATTATCTCTGAAGATTGTACATACTGCTTTGCTCCTGCTGGATCAGACTCTAAAAAAATTGAATCTATAGGAAATTTAATTAAGGTAATTCATTCTTATAAAAATTCTATTGATTCTAGTTTGTTAGCATTTGATGAAGATGAACAAGGTAAGGCTATTGAAGAAATTTCCTTAACAGACATTTTTGAAATTATAGATCTATATTTCAGTGTGGGGATCTTAAGATCTAAGACACATACTTATAGTGAAAAGGGACGAACGAATTGGTCTAAAACAGTGAATAGAGAATTTCCTGTCTTCACTAGTGATAATGTTCCAATCTACTTCGACCTTCATAAATACCCAGTTTCCATTTACCAAGATGATTTAATTTCCAGTATTCACTGTGAAATTATTTTAGACATTTTGCAAAATTTTCACTGGCTAGATGAAAGATTTAACTTTGTATCTAAAGATCAGTTAAGTGAAAAGAAATTACTTAATGAACTGGATGTTAATCAAAAAATTTCTCTTCTAAATCAAAGATTACATTCAACCTTTATTTCTTTAGAAATTAGAACTCTGCAATTATTGATTAGATATTTAGAGAGGGTTCATGAAAGTGGATCCAAGAATATTGTGATTGGAATTCGGAAATTTCATTACGTTTGGGAATTCTTACTTAGAAATATTTTTCATGATGTTGAAGAAAAAATTAATTCATTACTACCAGTACCTAAATATCAATTTTTAGGTCCGACAGATTTTAGTGAAACTTCAAATCAAAAGGCTATGCGCTTAGATGTATTCATTAAGAGTGAAAATTCTTGTTGGGTCATAGATAGTAAATACTATACGGCTACAGGTGCGCATAATGCTCCTGGATGGTCTGATTTAGTTAAGCAGTTTTTCTATGTCAAGGCTGTTAAATTGATTTATCCAAAGATTGAATCGATTAAAAATATTTTCATATTTCCAGGAGTAAACAATTCACTATCCAACATTGAAATGGTTTATCGGGAAGAATCTAAAGATGAAACAAAATTAGCGAAACTAGCGGAAGATTTTATTCCTATTGAATGTTTATATTTGGATCCTAACGATGTGATGGAGAGCTACTTAAAGTCTAAAAAAATTCATATTACAGATTATATTTAATTGGTAAGTTTTCCTAAAATTAACATAATACGCCTTATGCGAAATAATCTTTTTTATTTCATATAAATCATTGCCTTATCTCTTAATAGAAAGCCCAACTCAGCTGAATTGGGCTTTTTTATTCATTTTTCACGTTCCACGCCTATTCCTTGATCAAAGTTCCACGATTTTCATTAGCTACATTAAATAATTTATCAAGGTTTGAAATCGGTTTTGCTATGCAGAGCTTTAAAAATCCGTTTAGCTGTTTCCTCTCTGACACTTTTCGGATCTCGTAAGATGCCACCAATCCAAAGGGCAAAAGTAGGATAATCAGGAAAATTACTGAGGTCTGATAGCTCAGAAAGTTGAGATAAAATAGTACTGTACTTGTTGATTTGAGCATCAGATAGATTGCAGAACATATCTATGGTTTTTGTATCCCTTGTGGGTGCTGTGAGTTTTGGCTTAGGTTTTTCTTTCACTATAAATTTAAAACCAATAACTGAACGCCCACTTTTTATATTCTCATAGGTCAGGTTTATATCTGTATTTTCTGTAATCTCTTCTAATGAGGGTTTAATTACACGATCTTTTAAATTGCCTATACGCCTATATGATTCAGGTAATCCCAATTGTTCAAATAGTTCGTCTAAGCTAATTTGAAAACTACCCATTGTTTGATGTTTCTTTGCTAGGTGATAAAAATCTAGGGAATAATCTTTTTTTAATCGTAAAACTACCTCTTTTTTATACTTAGTATAAGGGTTTAGAGCATCAAACTCTCTAAGTAGTAATAATACTTCATCGGTAAAATATAATTCTGTACCACCTTGCCCAACCTTATAAATAACTTTATTGAGCCAACGCATTTTTATACGATCACCATTTTCAGCAGTATAGCCAAAGAAACGAGTAAACAAACGGTCTGATGCAGTTTCTAGGGATGTATACGCTGTTGAAATATCAATGCCACATTCATGGGAAAATTCACTTGAAGATATGAAAATAGGATCATTACTTGATACTTGAGTTGTCCTTGCTAGTGGTGTTGCCATGATGAATAAACGTTTCTCATCAAGAGACATCCCTCTAAAGCATTCAGCTACTCTGTTTTGTAGTACAACCCAATCTTTTGGGTAATGTTTTTTTATATCTAATCCCATAATTATTCTACATTGTTAAAGTCAGTAGATTTTATATATTAATCTACAAATATATTCAAGTAGTTTAATACTTGGTATTTGTAGTTTTTAAACTTGGCGTTTGTAGTTTTTTAAGGGTATTTAACTTGGCATTTGTAGTTTAATACTTGGCGTTTGTAGTTTTTTAAAGTCTGAAAGCATTGCTAGACGTGGGCTAGAGGGGGGTCTAAAAGCTTTTAAAAGCTTTTTAAAAGTATAAAAGGGAATCTTGTTCAAATTCGGGCTATAAAAACTGCCCTTGGTACTCGCTAAAGCTCGTACTCTATTGAAGCTCGTTTCTCTCGCTTCGTTGGGGCAGTTTTTTTCTTAATTTATCGAGTATTCAAAAAGCAAAAGCATCAATAATGCATTCGCTTCGCTCATGCTTTTTGAAAAGCAAAAGCTTCATTGTGACGCTCGTAGACACTCGCTAAGCACAATCTACTGTAATTCAGTAAAAACGGTTTTTCAGAGGGGAATTAAGCGAACTTTCAATGTGACGCTCGTAGACACTCGCTAAATGCTCTCATTTGCGTTCTAAGCAATTTTATTTTAATCAACTATAGTTTCCCTATATTTTTAGTTAAAGTCGCTAAAAACCCCGTTTTTTTGCGTTTAAATGGGGGTTACCAAGGCATGTAGTCAGGATTATTATCAAAATCTGGTTTTTTGGGTTCATTTTTCTGCTGGTTTTTTGGGTCTTCACGTCTTGAAAATGCTAAAAGGTCGGGTGCTCGTTTTTCTTGCTCATAACGTTGTTCTTCTTCTTCATGCAACTGCTGTTCTCTAGATTCACGATCTTTTCGGTCATTTTCGAGCTGTAGAGCTGTTTTTCGGTCAAACTCTTGCTGCACTTCCATTTCAACGCTTTTTGTAAAATCTGCATGCAATTTTTGGATTTTCAGCTCTTCCATATCTTCTGCGTATAGTCGTTTTTGTTTTTCACCATTTTGAGGACTAAAATATTTATTTCCATAATCATCTTCCTCAAATATATAACTATTTCTGATT
>NZ_JACANS010000037.1:0-7242 GCF_030329305.1 Acinetobacter sp. 251-1
ACTAAACACCCTGAAATTAAAAACAAACTATGGGGAAATGCTCTGTGGTCACCTAGTTACTTCGCTGCATCATGTGGTGGGGCTCCGATTTCAATCATTAAACAATACATTGAGATTCAGCAGACACCTCATTAGCAATCCTAGCTAATCCCCACAAGGAGGACTAGCGGATTGCGGCCTTATATCCCCGCCCTAAAAGGCGAGGTTTTACAGCTATTCAGATAAAAATTAAAGATATTGAAGATGAATCGTCGTGATTTTTTAATTAATTCTATTAAAACTATATTTGGTGCTGCTGCACTTGCAAGTTTCCCTGCTAGTATTCAAAAAGCTTTAGCAATTAATGCCAAAGTTGAAACAGGAACCATTCAAGACGTGAAACATGTGGTGATTTTAACGCAAGAAAATCGTTCTTTTGATAATTATTTCGGTACCTTAAAAGGTGTGCGTGGTTTTGGAGATCGCTTTACCATTCCATTGTCAAATGGACGCAAAGTTTGGGAAAAATACGATAAAAACAAAAATAAAGTGTTGCCTTATCACTTAGACAGTAAATTAGGTAATGCACAACGTGTTAGTGGAACGCCACATTCTTGGAAAGATGGTCAAGATGCCTGGGATGCAGGACGTATGGGCAATTGGGTGGAACATAAGCAACCGCAATCCATGGGATATTACAAACAAGCTGAACTCGAATATCAATTTGCGCTCGCCAATGCTTTTACCATTTGTGATGCTTATCACTGTGCAATGCATGCAGGCACGAACCCGAATCGAAAATTTATTTGGACAGGAACCAATGGTCCAACAGGTGCCAATGTTGCAAGTGTGGTGAATGAGTTTGATGCGATGGGTGCATCTACAGTCGGCTATGATTGGACGACTTATCCTGAGCGTTTACAACAGGCAGGTGTCACATGGAAAGTTTATCAAGCCATGCCAGATAATTTTACCGACAATCCATTAGCAGGTTTTAAACAATACCGTCGTGCGAATGAGTTATCAGGTCAACCTGTGAGTCATGATGATCTGAAAAGTCCTGCTTATGATGAAAAAATTGATGCGACTCAGCCGTTGTATAAAGGGATCGCCAATACCATGCCAGATGGTGGTTTTTTACAAGCTTTAAAAGATGATATTGCACAAAAGAAATTACCACAAGTGAGCTGGATCGTTGCACCTGCAACTTATAGTGAACATCCTGGACCATCAAGCCCAGTACAAGGGGCGTGGTATATTCAAGAATTATTAAATGCATTGACTGCCAATCCAGAAGTATGGAGTCAAACCGTGCTTTTGGTGAATTTTGATGAAAATGATGGTTTTTTTGATCATATCCCATCACCTAGTGCGCCATCTCGTGATGAAAAAGGTCATCTCCAAGGTAAAACCACATTAAGCACAAGTGAATTGGCTTTTGAATATTTTGATCATGTTGCGGTGGCAGGGTCTAAATCTCAACCTCAACCTGATGGGCGTGTCTATGGGCCCGGCGTTCGAGTACCTATGTATGTAATTTCGCCTTGGAGTCGTGGTGGCTGGGTCAATTCTCAAGTGTTTGACCATACTTCGGTGATTCGTTTCTTAGAAGAACGTTTTGCAGTTAAAGAACCCAATATCAGTCCATATCGTCGTGCTGTCTGCGGTGATTTGACGACGGCCTTTAATTTTAAAACACCCAATACATCGGCTTTACCTATGTTAGCAGGTCAAAAAACGAAAGATCAGGCAGATGCAATTCGTCAGGCACAAGCAGTTTTACCACAAGTCACTCGACCAAATTTGGCGGTATTCCCTAAGCAAGAAATAGGGGTACGTCCATCTAAAGCATTGCCGTATATTTTACATACCAGTGCCGAAGTTGATGCAGCCACACAAAACGTTAAATTGATGTTTTCAAATACAGGGACTCAAGCGGCGGTATTTCATGTCTATGATCGCTTAAATCTCAATGCGATTCCGAAGCGTTATATGGTTGAGGCAGGTAAACAACTTGATGATGTCTGGAATAGATTTAACGACAAATATGATTTGTGGGTATTAGGACCGAATGGTTTTCATCGTAGTTTTACCGGCGATTTAACTGCAAAGAATCAGAAAGAAAGTTTGCCTGAAATTCGTATTTGTGTCGAAGAGTGTAGTTATAAGCTGACTTTAAAAGTCCGCAATGATGGCGCAAAAACCAGCAAATTGTTAGTAAAAGCTAATGCTTATTTAGCAAATAAAACATGGGAAATTGACACAAGCCCTACTGAGCAGTCCTTAGTTTTAGATATGACTGAGTTTGGTGGCTGGTATGATTTCACCGTAAGCATGCAGAATGATGCTTCTTTTAGTCGTCGTTTTGCAGGTCGTATTGAAAATAATCAGGATTCAATTTCAGATCCGTATATGGGATTTAATAGCTAAAACTCTATTATTCTATAAGGTGCTACGGCACCTTATTTTATTTCTCCCTATATTGACTGCTTTACATTTTTCCATATAAAAAGAGGGCTTGTGTAACGTCATCTTTAAAAAATCAGCATGCTTTATTTTTACAATGCTTGCCTTTAGAAACGATGACGAGAGGGAATATGAATTTATTGATTATCGGATTGATGGTGACGACCTTTCTTTTAATGACGACAGCACCACGTTCAACACAAGAAGTTGAACAGATTTCAGTACAGAAAAATCAAAAAACTTCTCAATCTATAGAACAGGATTCAGAAGTTTAATGTCAAAATAATGTTATAAAGCCGCTTGATTTGCTTCTAAACTTGGACGCATCAACTGATAACTAAAGTTTTTCCCATCTAAAACATCAAGATTCAAAGCTTTGTAATCATTCAATAATTGTGCTGCATTGCTTTCACAATTTTGATTGCTGTGATTCCCTGTTTTATGAATCGCGGTATAGCAATTATTCACTTTTTGAATAAATTGATAATACGGCGACAGTGGGACATGGGCAGCTTCTAACACACGGGGTGCAAGAAAGTGTGCAGGAATAAACGGTTCAGCCCATTGTTTTTTGTCTAATGGGAAATTACTCCAAATTGCCAAAGGTGTTTCATAAAAACGAACATCGTTTTTTTCAGTTTTGGCTTGTTCAGACCCCCAAAAACCATATTCATCATAGACGTTTTGTAAATTAGGTAAATGATCGCCAAAGAAAATCACAATGGTTGGACGTTGTAACTGTTTGACCGAATCAAGTAAAGCTTTTAAATGCTGATCGGCACGTTGCATACCTGATAAATAGGTATTTAGCGCACGTTTTGATCGATCACTAATGCCTTTTTTGGTGATTTTAAAATTATCCGCGCCAAAACGGTCATCATTATACATTGGATGATTTTCGACACTGATGGCATAGATAAATTGTGGCTGATCCTGTTGTTTGAGCTGTTGTTCAATACTGTTATAAATCAAATCATCATTTGCCCAACCTGCTTTGTTGATATATTGACTGCGTTGAGCAGCGCTGACCATATTTTCAATCGAGGTAAATTGGTTAAAACCCAAATTTTGGTAGACACTGCTACGATTATAAAAATATTTACCATTGTTATGCATGGCAGTCGTGTTATAGCCCAAACTATTTAAATACATGGGCAATGAATAGGTCGGACGTTTTAATTTTGCCACATAAGCCAATTGGTTTTGGTTTAAATGGGTATTTAAACTGGTCAATACTTCGAATTCAACGTTGGCAGTCCCACCACCAAAGCTCGGTGATAACAATTGACTCACCTGATTTTTTGCAATGGTTGGGGTAATATTTTTAGGAATACTGGAATCAAGCTTGGTTGCATCCCAATGTGACTCGCTCATGACAAAAATAATATTGGGTAATACTTTTTCTGTCGCTGAACTCGGCTGATTGTCTACATCTAGCGCCGTAGCGGGAGCAGTGAGTAAACTCTGAATTTTCGTTTCAGGAATATTTGCCGTATTCGAAACTTTGGCTTTAATGCCATCGACTGTTTTAGAAAAGAAAAATGCGCTAAAACCGAGTTGGCGAATATTCATGTGATCGCCGACCCAATCACTACGAGTATTTGGTAAATAAATATTGTATTTACATAAACTTGGCTTATTGTCACCTGAACAGGTTTGACTAAAATTATTTTGAAAATTCGCAGTAACGAAGAAGCCTAAAATTGATAGGGATAGTACTGCATTCGCCCAAAGTAAAGTATTTTTTTCGGCACGTTCTTTTTTATATAACCATACCATCAGTGCGATACAGACGAGTAGTCCTGCAAAAAATACAAATTTGAGTAATATTGGTGCTGCAATGAGTGTTTCTTTGAACAATAAAAAATCGCTTGGAATCAAACTCGCAGATAGATATTGCTCTTTTTTAATATTGATAAAGGTTAAGACAAAGATCAATACTTGGCTGACCAGAATCGTGGCAAAAGTACGTCTGAATATCAAATAAATCAAACTAATTAAGGCATAATTTAAGAGTACAGAAAAGCCATATTTAAATAGACGTAATTCTCGATAAGCTTCAGGTAAATTCAAGAAATGTTGAATATTTTCTTGATACAGAAAAAAAGCCAATACTGATACAAAAGCCACAAGTAGAAAAAGTACTTGTTGTCTTAAAGTCTTCATTTGCAGAGAGAAGTTTGATTTTAGGAGGATGGCAATTATAAGCCGTTCAAGAGGGCTTTCAAAGTTTTAATTAGATTGAATTGTAATCAAAATGAAAGCGTTATTTCCCCTTGGTGAGACAAGCCCAAGGAGAAATACATGATATTTAAATCAGTTAAGCATTAAAACGCATCGATAAATCAACAGCTTTGACGTCTTTGGTCAGTACACCCATAGAAATATAATCAACGCCTGTACTTGCTACTTCACGTAAATTATCAATGGTAATATTACCCGATGCTTCTAATTTACAGCGTCCTGCAACATGTTTGACTGCATCAATCATTTGCTGTTGGCTAAAATTATCTAACATCACAATATCAGCTTTGGCTTCAAGGGCTTGATTAAGTTCATCCCATGTTTCCACTTCCACTTCCACAGGTTTGTTGGGTGCAATGTGATGTGCTTTGGCAATGGCTTGTGCAATGCCTCCTGCTGCCATGATATGATTTTCTTTAATTAAAAAGGCATCAAATAAACCTAAACGATGGTTTTGACCCCCACCTATTGCAACCGCATATTTTTGTGCAATACGTAAGCCTGGTAAGGTTTTACGTGTATCCAGTAATTTAGTGTTCAACCCTTCGAGTTGTTTGACATAATCTGCAGTTTTGGTCGCTACAGCCGATAAGGTTTGGATGAAGTTTAAAGCAGGACGTTCTACAGTGAGTAAACTACGTGCAGAACCTGCAAGTTTATAAATAGTTTCATTGGCTTTGACCATGTCACCATCATTTTTCAACCATGTGATCTGTACATTTGGATCATAAGCTTGAATCAAGGCATTGACCCAAGGCTGACCTGCTAAAATCATGTCTTCACGGGTAATGATCGTCGCTGTTGCTTGTTCATCTTCGGGCGTGAGTAGGGCAGTAATATCACCTTCGCCAATATCTTCTTGTAGTGCTTGTTGAATATTGATTTGTATGGATTGTTCAAGCAGTGCTTGCGAAATGCTCATGGAAATTCCCTTTCGGTTCACCCTAAAATTTGAGCGATATATTAGCATTGTGGTTGTAATATTGAAGAAGTTTTTCATTTAAAGCAGAACAGAGTACACTCAGTTTAGCTTGTGTTGATGGTCTACTTTGAATGCAATACAAGAAAATGACAGCAAAAAATACTGCTTTTAGGAAATCTACATGCAATCGGGTTCACCATTCCAAGTTAAAGATGGTCAATTGATTGGTGCACGACAAGTACCGTCACCAAACTATAATCAACGTCCTGAAAATACTGAAATTCAGCTGATCGTGATTCATAATATCAGCTTGCCACCTTCGCAATTTGGTGGAGGTTATATTGAACAATTTTTTCAAAATCAATTGGATTGGTCAGTACATCCCTATTTTCAAAGCATTAAAGGGATGCAAGTTTCAGCACATTTACTGATTTTAAGAACAGGTGAAGTACTGCAATTTGTCAATTTTAAAGACCGTGCTTGGCATGCTGGACGGTCGAGTTATTTGGGGAAAGTTGAATGCAATGATTATTCGATTGGCATTGAGCTTGAAGGTAGCGATGATCAGGATTTTGAGCAAACACAATATGAGGTATTGGCACAAGTGGTGGCAAACTTGCAAAAAGCCTACCCTAAAACTGATCAGCATTTAGCGGGGCATTCAGATATTGCACCACATCGTAAAACAGATCCTGGCCCACATTTTCAATGGGATGAGTTTAGAGCATTGCTACATATAAGCAAAAGTAATAATTATTTATCCGTATAGCCGTAAAACCTCGTCTTTTAGGGCGGGGATATAAGGCTGCAATCCGCTAGTTCTCCTTGTGGGGATTAGCTAAGATTTCTAATGAGGTGTCTGCTGAATCTCAATGTATTGTTTAATGATTGAAATCGGAGCCCCATCACATGATGCAGCGAAGTAACTAGATGACCACAGAGCATTTCCCCATAGTTTGTTTTTAATTTCAGGGTGTTTAGTGCGTAGAATACGACTAGAAGCACCCTTTAAACTATTTACTAAGCTAGAAATTGCTATTTTTGGCGGATAATTCACAAGTAAGTGAACATAGTCATGTTCTCCATCAAATTCCATCAATTCAGCTTCAAAGTCTAAGCAGACACGCTCAAATACTTCACGCATCGTTTCTTGCATTGCTTTGGTAAAAACATCTCGACGATATTTAGCTACAAAGACTAAATGTACATGCATATTAAAAATACAATGGCGACCTGTTCTAATTTCTTGACTAGTACTCATACGCCAAATATATTTTAAGTATGAAGACACTTAAATTACGCATAAAAGATAAACATTGCAAGATGCTAGACCAACTAGCGTTAGAGGTAAACTTTGTCTGGAATTATGTTAATGATTTGTGTTTTAAACACTTGCAAAGAAAACAACAATTCTTTTCAGCATACAATATTGCAAAATATACAAAAGGTGCATCCAAAGAATGTGACTTGCACAGCCAAACGATACAGGCAGTTACAGAAGAATTAGTGACAAGACGCAAGCAATTCAAGAAAGCAAAATTAAAATGGCGTGTTAGCAATAAGAAATCAGCTAGACGCTCTTTAGGATGGATACCATTCAAGAAAGTAGCAATCAAATATGCTGATGGCTA
>NZ_JACANS010000038.1:0-6748 GCF_030329305.1 Acinetobacter sp. 251-1
AATAATCGAGCATGAGTCTCATACGGATGCTCGGGTCGAAAGGGAATCCCCAGGCGAGTAACCTGTTTGCGGTGATCTGAACCGTACCGGGTTTGTCGGAGACTTTTTTATTTAAGTTAGGCCACCTGACCTAACGGATTAATTTTATCATAGTACATTGCTTCAAAATCAAAAGGTGGCACATAAGGATGAAAAAAGGCTTACTTTCATGGGCTTTTTGATTATCGATTTAACATAAAATCTCTTATGCGAAATTTAAGAAAAAAAGCTTTAGCATTTTTTTCTGTCTCTTCTTAATCGTTGATCTTTAGGCTTTCGCTTATTCCGTTTATTCAAATAAATCTGATCTGCATTTCGACAAGCCACTTCAAACTCTTTCATACTCCAAGCCTTCTTGGCAGTGAAGCGTACATAGTGTAAGTTTTTTGGAAAATACATTTGATTCAGCTTCTTCTGCTCGGGATTTCGGGCATTTAATATCGATCTCATTTTAGCCTGTAACGTGCCAATTTGATGACGTGTACCATGAAAAGTTCCCTTAGAACTCAATCTAAAAGTGGCTTCTTTCAAACGATCAGCCTGTTCAGTCGAAATTAAATCAATTTTTTTATTCAACTCCCGCGTTGCCGACTGCATAAATTCTTGCGATAGATACCAGGTAAAACGGATTTTCTTCTGAGAATATCGTTGAAAAAACTCCAAATGCTTTTTACGAACCCCGCGTAATGCACGAGTTAGCTCTTTCAACCGCTCGTTATAGCTCACGTCATCGTTAAATTTAATTCCAAACCGTTGCAGTAAAAATGCACTCACGGATGCCTGATTCCAACGTGTATGTTCATTTTCTAAAAAAGCAAAGCCGAAAATACGTTGAATACTGGAAAAACGCCTGACATCAGATGCATCAAAAGGCTTAAACACCCGATAAACCAGATCTTGGTTACTATCAATAGTTTTTACACGCTTGGCATGAACATTAAAAATAACGCCAAAGCGTTCAGGATGATAATAAACCCGAGAAAATTGTGGCTTAAGATCACTAAACTCAATGTATTGTCCCAGTACATAATTCCCATAGCGCAACAGTTTTTCTCTTTTGGTTGTCAAAAGACTATTCAACTTTTGCTTCTGTACCATGCTCGAATTTTTGGCGAGTATTTCTTTTAGCGTCAGCTTACTTCTTCGCGCTTCTCTGTAGCCTGTGGTAAATAACCAAAACTGGAATACCTCACTTTTGGCTGGATCATAATTGATGACCAGACTCCATACTGGTTCCCCGTAGTCCGATTTTTTCTTACGCTCAGATTCAGTCAGATCGAGGCCATACTTCAAAATTAATTTTGGAAGCACATGATGGAACTTTGAAAAAAGCACAGTATCAGAAAACCAAAACTTAGCCCTTCCATTCGAAATGCATTGCATAAGACTGAGAAGACAGTCTGTTTTCGTTGTTGTGTAGTAGATCATTATCTAATCAAAATATACCTTTTATGCGGAAAGCATAAAAGTTTATCTTTGATTAAAAAAGAATAAAAAACACCATTTTTATAAAATAGCGTTTTTTTTGATCAATTTTGGTATTTGTATAAATAAGAGTTCCAATCGAAGGCTCAACCAGTATCGTTTTACATAACCAATTTTTAAATCAAACTTCCTTTAACAGATCTGGATCAATTGACAACAATTTTTGAACATCCAGCATATAGTTAAAGTCTTCCTGGTATTGTTTCAACAGTGATCTAGAAGCAAGTAAATGTTCCAGAATCTGTTGTAAAACAGCTATGGACTTCTCATCAGCCTCAACATTCTGCCTAAGTTCTTTCCGAACTCGTTTAATCTGGGATGTCATAGCTTTGATTCCCAATTTATTTGCTATGACCATGGCTTCAAACCATTGAATATCGCGTTCTCTTGTTTTCATTATTATCACCATAAAAAAATATTGTTTTAATGTTCTCACTCTCTCAACGTTCACCACCAGCCTTCGGGCAAGCCCTCTGGGCTGATGGTGAACGTTGAGAGAGTTTCGACAATACTCACCCTAAGAGCTTGCAATAAATTGCTTGCTCAAAAGTATTGTCGAATACCGTTTGGGCTGACGGAGCCACGCATCGGTCGTCCACGACAGTAGGTAATTGTGCTTCCCTACGTAGGCTGAGATTACGATCCACACACCGCATCGACGCGTTCTCAAACCGAACAGGTCACTTTTCTCTGCGAGGGTTTCCCCAACATACAATTTAAAGCATCCCTGAACTACTCATCACGCTGTTGCTTTGTCGATTTCCCCTAGTAGCAACTCTTGCCTCACAATTGCAAGACAATCGCTGTGGTGCGCTAGCGTCGCTTAATCCTTCCACCCACACCACATGCCTTACCGTAAAAAACGGACACGCAGAAGTCGGCAAAACTCGCACACACAAAAGTTGCGTATTTAATGGACACAAAACGATTCAATAACGAAGCAAATCAGGTTTAGACTTGAAATTACTGCCCATAACTGTAAAAATAGTTGGACAGGTACAAGCCTTTGGTGAAATCCGCACGAGTTGGTAGCTCTGCTGATCTTCGTTATCTGATGCGTCAACATCAAATAACTGCGTACCGCTGAATATAAGAAAAACTCGTCAATACTGCAAGGTATTGGCGAGTTTTTTTTACTCATTTCAATGCCTTAAGTTTCACTCTTTTAATTTTTTTTATAAAAAATCGTCTACATCTTATTGATTATTTTCCTTTTTCAAAAAAAAAAAAGTTTCACTCTTTTGAAAAAAAAAATTGTTAACTGAATGAAAAAAAATCAAATCTATTCCCTTGTTTTTCCGCATTTTTTAAACACGTCCTAAAGTATTGGACACGTTGTGTGATCCCCACATATAAATATTCGGCAAAATTACATGATATATATGTAAAACTATACTCTCAATATCTGTAAATTTTACAGTCTATTAGACACCAACTTTAGACAACAATAGGCATGGCTTTACAACATGAAAAGTCTCACAGTTCTTGAATTATCCAAGCTTTACGGCATTAATAGGCAGACTATTTACAATCACGTAAAGAAAGGAATTTTAAGCAGAAATTCAGATAATAAGATTGATTTATCCGAAGCTATTCGTGTATTTGGGGAACCATCCAAAAAACAGGATGTAAAAGAGCCTGTAAAAGTTGACAGTCCAAATTCGGCAGAAGTTTTACTACTTAGACAGCAGATAGACCTTCTAAAAAATCAGCTAGATGATGCAAAAAATAGAGAAAGCTTCTATCAAAATCAAATTGAAACTATGCAACGCCTATTGGAAGCTCCAAAAACCAATACAACACAATCTGATGATCCTGGATCAACACAGGCAGAATCCACAGTAGAAGAAAAAGAGGAAGTCATAGTGATGACTCCTAAAGAATCAGAGGTTATCGAGAATAAGCGTATTCCAGTCCCTGAACATATTGCGCCAGAACCAGAAAAAAGGGGCTTCTGGAGCCGTTTTTTCAAGCCCTATGGATGATAGGACTATTTAATCAGACTAATCAAAACCGTGGAACATTGTTTATTTATTGATCGTGGAACATGAAAAATCACTAAAACAGCCTGAGCGTGACTGCTTAGGCTGTTTTTACAGATATAAGACATTGTTTTAAAAGGATTTTTACAGAACGTTTCGTATAACGTGTATTATGTTAATTTTAGAAAATCTTCACTACTATTATTTTAAAATAAGCCTTATATCCAAGCATAAAACAAGGTTGTCTAGACTTCTTTTAACAGTAAAGTTATCATAAAACTGAATTTTATTTTTTAGGTAAGTTTATGCATTCTATCCGCATTCGTTAAGACACAACTATTTGCATAGTGACACTATTTTATAATGGTGGGCTTTTGTTGTGTCTTTAAGAATATATGCGGATATATAAAGTAAAAGTATGCTTAATTTATAAGTATGCTTTTAGTGCATAGTTTCCAGTTATAACTTAATTGACTAGCTATTTGTCCACCCTGTGGATGAATAGCTTTTTTTTTGGGAGGACACTGTGATGCTAGCTTTTGTTTTCACCTAAATCCTGTTTGCTGCATAAAAAATTTCAAGAGCTAAACAGGAGTAAATAAAAATGAGTTTAATTATTAAAGCGAGAAACATACGCTTGGATTATGCTGGGCGTGATGTTTTGGATATTGATGAATTGGAAATTCACTCTTATGACCGTATTGGTCTTGTGGGTGATAACGGAGCAGGAAAGAGTAGTTTACTCAAAGTACTTAATGGCGAAATTGTTTTAGCCGAAGCGACATTACAGCGTTTTGGTGATTTTGCACATATCAGCCAACTGGGCGGAATCGAAATAGAAACGGTCGAAGACCGGGCAATGTTATCTCGCCTTGGTGTTTCCAATGTACAAAACGACACAATGAGTGGCGGAGAGGAAACTCGTGCAAAAATTGCTGCCGCATTTTCCCAACAAGTACATGGCATTCTAGCGGATGAACCAACCAGCCACCTTGATCTCAATGGAATAGATCTACTTATTGGTCAACTTAAAGCATTTGATGGAGCATTACTTGTTATCAGTCATGACCGATATTTTCTTGATATGGTTGTAGACAAGATATGGGAGTTAAAAGACGGTAAAATTACGGAATATTGGGGTGGTTACTCGGATTACTTGCGTCAAAAAGAAGAAGAGCGACAACACCAAGCCGTAGAATATGAGCTGATGATGAAGGAACGGGAGCGATTAGAATCTGCTGTGCAAGAAAAACGCCAGCAAGCTAATCGATTAGACAATAAGAAAAAAGGAGAAAAATCCAAAAACTCTACCGAAAGTGCTGGACGACTTGGGCATGCAAAAATGACTGGCACCAAGCAAAGAAAACTGTATCAGGCAGCTAAGAGTATGGAAAAGCGTTTGGCTGCATTAGAAGATATTCAAGCACCAGAGCATTTGCGTTCTATTCGTTTTCGTCAAAGTTCAGCCCTAGAACTGCACAATAAGTTCCCGATTACGGCAGATGGTCTGAGCTTAAAATTTGGTAGCCGTACTATCTTTGATGACGCTAACTTTATAATACCGCTTGGCGCTAAAGTCGCTATAACTGGATCGAATGGAACAGGGAAAACGTCCTTGTTAAAAATGATATCAGAACGTGCTGATGGATTAACCATATCTCCAAAAGCTGAAATTGGCTACTTTACACAAACAGGATATAAATTTAACACGCATAAATCTGTGCTCTCCTTTATGCAGGAAGAGTGCGAGTACACAGTTGCGGAAATTCGTGCAGTATTGGCTTCAATGGGGATCGGAGCGAATGATATTCAAAAAAACTTATCCGACTTATCGGGAGGTGAAATCATCAAACTGCTTTTATCCAAAATGCTTTTAGGAAAATATAATATTTTGCTTATGGATGAACCAGGAAACTATCTTGACCTAAAAAGTATTGCCGCATTAGAAACAATGATGAAGTCCTATGCAGGAACTATTATCTTCGTATCTCATGACAAGCAATTGGTCGATAATATTGCTGACATTATCTACGAGATCAAAGACCACAAAATCATCAAGACTTTTGAGAGAGATTGTTAATGATAGCCAATCTAATCCGAACATTAATTATTGAACTCTTTAAAGGAAATTAAAAATGACAATTCAAGATATTCAATCACTTGCTGAAGCACACGGCTTGTTGCTTACGGACAAAATGAATTTCAATGAAATGGGCATTGATTTTAAGGTCGTTTTTGCTCTTGATACAAAGGGGCAACAATGGTTGCTGCGTATTCCTCGTCGTGATGGCATGAGGGAACAAATCAAGAAAGAAAAACGCATTTTAGAATTGGTAAAAAAACATCTTTCTGTAGAGGTTCCTGATTGGAGAATTTCATCTACAGAATTAGTGGCTTATCCCATACTTAAAGATAATCCTGTTTTAAATTTGGATGCTGAAACCTATGAAATAATTTGGAATATGGACAAAGATAGCCCGAAATACATAACATCTTTGGCAAAAACCTTATTTGAAATCCATAGTATTCCTGAAAAAGAAGTTCGGGAAAATGATTTGAAAATTATGAAACCTTCAGATTTAAGACCTGAAATAGCAAACAATTTGCAGTTAGTAAAATCTGAAATTGGTATAAGTGAGCAATTGGAAACCCGCTACAGAAAATGGTTGGATAATGATGTTCTATGGGCAGATTTCACCCAATTTATACATGGCGATTTATATGCTGGGCATGTACTAGCTTCAAAGGATGGAGCTGTTTCAGGCGTTATTGATTGGTCAACAGCCCATATAGATGACCCAGCGATTGATTTTGCTGGGCATGTAACTTTGTTTGGAGAAGAAAGCCTCAAAACTCTAATCATCGAGTATGAAAAACTAGGGGGTAAAGTTTGGAATAAACTATATGAACAGACTTTAGAAAGAGCAGCGGCCTCTCCTTTGATGTATGGTTTATTTGCCTTAGAAACTCAAAATGAAAGCCTTATCGTTGGAGCAAAAGCTCAGTTGGGAGTTATATAATTTAAAAATATGATTGCTGAGAACTGCCTTGTTTTGAAACTTGGTTGGCTTTAATTAGTTTTTAGTATTCTTTATAGAAAATGCCTCGATCAAGGGGCATTTCTAACAATCATTTAACATAAAATTTCTTATGTGAAGTAACCTGTGTAACTCCAAAATAGAAATGTCCGGTTTCTCCAAAGTAAAAATGTCCGCTTTTAGAATATGCACTTTTGCAATTTC
>NZ_JACANS010000039.1:0-5656 GCF_030329305.1 Acinetobacter sp. 251-1
CTGCACATTCGGGATATTTCTCTATATTCGCGGTTCAGCAGGCATGTCCCCTTTGAGGGCGACCCGACGACAGGATACCCAAGTTACGCCTTAAATTTGGATCAATTAGGGGCGCTTTGCATTTCAAATCTTTGTGCAACAAAGCCTCAGAAAACTGAAGGAACCTCCATTGAATCGAACTAATATTTTTTTTGGTGAATCGCATTCTGACTGGTTGCCTGTCAGAGGCGGAGAATCTGGTGATTTTGTTTTTCGACGTGGTGACGGGCATGCCTTCGCGAAAATCGCACCTGCTTCCCGCCGCGGTGAGCTCGCTGGAGAGCGTGACCGCCTCATTTGGCTCAAAGGTCGAGGTGTGGCTTGCCCCGAGGTCATCAACTGGCAGGAGGAACAGGAGGGTGCATGCTTGGTGATAACGGCAATTCCGGGAGTACCGGCGGCTGATCTGTCTGGAGCGGATTTGCTCAAAGCGTGGCCGTCAATGGGGCAGCAACTTGGCGCTGTTCACAGCCTATCGGTTGATCAATGTCCGTTTGAGCGCAGGCTGTCGCGAATGTTCGGACGCGCCGTTGATGTGGTGTCCCGCAATGCCGTCAATCCCGACTTCTTACCGGACGAGGACAAGAGTACGCCGCAGCTCGATCTTTTGGCTCGTGTCGAACGAGAGCTACCGGTGCGGCTCGACCAAGAGCGCACCGATATGGTTGTTTGCCATGGTGATCCCTGCATGCCGAACTTCATGGTGGACCCTAAAACTCTTCAATGCACGGGTCTGATCGACCTTGGGCGGCTCGGAACAGCAGATCGCTATGCCGATTTGGCACTCATGATTGCTAACGCCGAAGAGAACTGGGCAGCGCCAGATGAAGCAGAGCGCGCCTTCGCTGTCCTATTCAATGTATTGGGGATCGAAGCCCCCGACCGCGAACGCCTTGCCTTCTATCTGCGATTGGACCCTCTGACTTGGGGTTGATGTTCATGCCGCCTGTTTTTCCTGCTCATTGGCACGTTTCGCAACCTGTTCTCATTGCGGACACCTTTTCCAGCCTCGTTTGGAAAGTTTCATTGCCAGACGGGACTCCTGCAATCGTCAAGGGATTGAAACCTATAGAAGACATTGCTGATGAACTGCGCGGGGCCGACTATCTGGTATGGCGCAATGGGAGGGGAGCAGTCCGGTTGCTCGGTCGTGAGAACAATCTGATGTTGCTCGAATATGCCGGGGAGCGAATGCTCTCTCACATCGTTGCCGAGCACGGCGACTACCAGGCGACCGAAATTGCAGCGGAACTAATGGCGAAGCTGTATGCCGCATCTGAGGAACCCCTGCCTTCTGCCCTTCTCCCGATCCGGGATCGCTTTGCAGCTTTGTTTCAGCGGGCGCGCGATGATCAAAACGCAGGTTGTCAAACTGACTACGTCCACGCGGCGATTATAGCCGATCAAATGATGAGCAATGCCTCGGAACTGCGTGGGCTACATGGCGATCTGCATCATGAAAACATCATGTTCTCCAGTCGCGGCTGGCTGGTGATAGATCCCGTCGGTCTGGTCGGTGAAGTGGGCTTTGGCGCCGCCAATATGTTCTACGATCCGGCTGACAGAGACGACCTTTGTCTCGATCCTAGACGCATTGCACAGATGGCGGACGCATTCTCTCGTGCGCTGGACGTCGATCCGCGTCGCCTGCTCGACCAGGCGTACGCTTATGGGTGCCTTTCCGCAGCTTGGAACGCGGATGGAGAAGAGGAGCAACGCGATCTAGCTATCGCGGCCGCGATCAAGCAGGTGCGACAGACGTCATACTAGATATCAAGCGACTTCTCCTATCCCCTGGGAACACATCAATCTCACCGGAGAATATCGCTGGCCAAAGCCTTAGCGTAGGATTCCGCCCCTTCCCGCAAACGACCCCAATATGAAAAACCCCGGCAGGATGCTGGGGTTTTTTATTGCCTATCATTTCTCATTTGCAAAACAAGCATAATGCTCCTAAAATATAGACTATAATCTATATTTTGGTTGTGGTATGTGGATAGTCATTACGACAGATCTATTTAATGAATGGCTTGAACAGCAAGACGAATCAACACAAGAGAAGGTTCTGGCTGCCCTAGTTGTTCTACAGCAGCAAGGACCAAGTTTAGGCCGCCCTTTAGTAGATACTGTCTATGACTCTAAATTTACCAACATGAAAGAGCTTCGTGTTCAACATCGAGGTAAACCACTGAGAGCTTTCTTCGCATTTGATCCTTTACGACAGGCTATTGTTCTATGTATTGCTGATAAAGGCAGTAAAAAGCGTTTTTATAAAGACATGCTGGATATTGCAGATGAACAATACCAACTTCATCTCACCACCCTAGGAGATAAATCTAATGGCTAAGACTCTGCAAGAATTGTTAGCTAGCCGCTCTCCAGAGAGCCAAGCCCGTATTCAAAAAATGGCAGATGAATTACTGCTAGAAAATCAGCTTCATCTTATTCGTGAAGAACTTGAAATCTCTCAAAAGGAACTTGCTGAAACTTTGGGAATAAAACAGCCATCGCTTTCAGCAATAGAAAATCGTGGCAATGATCTTAAGATTTCAACCATGAAAAAGTATGTTGAGGCAATGGGCGGGAAGCTCCGTATTGATGTAGAGCTTCCAACAGGAAAACATATAGGATTCAATGTTTAACAATAAAAATGGGAGCTAAAGACTCCCATTTTTAGATTCGTATAATCGCCATTATGTTAAATAATTAAGGATAAAAGCTTTATTACTAAATAGAACAGTTGCTTAAAGCAGTATAGAGTTAAGTTTGCATTTTAATATCAAGTTGTCTTTCAGCACCGATAATCACCATACGAATCCCATTTTCAAAAATGTCATCCGCATTCATATTTTGTAAGGTATTCACTCCTTGGAGCATGAGTGGATATATAGTTGGATCGGCTTCGAATGGTGGGTCTGATCTTATTTCTTCTTGCTGCTCCTCAAGGACCCACCCAACAATAAACCTTCCTAATGTCATAAGTAATGCAACTGCTTCAACAGGAGAAAACCCAGCATGAGATAACAGCGCAACTTGGGCCTCAATCGTGTTGAAATGTCCTTGACTGGGGCTAGTTCTTGCATGTAGACGAGCACCATCACGGTAAGCTAGTAGTGCTCGACGAAAGCTTACAGAATTAGCGAGCAACCAATCTTGCCATGTCATCCCATCGATGGGTAAAGAAACTAAATGGTGTTCATTTATAATGGTTTCCGCCATTGCTTCCATTAACAAGGATTTATTCTTGAAATGCCAATATAGAGTTGGAGATTTAATACCCAATCGTTGAGCTAGCTTGCGTGTGGTTATTGAATCTATGCCTTCTTCATTCAACATATCCAATGCGGTACGCAGGACTATTTCACGTGTCAGACGTTGAGGTGCAATATCTTTTTTACTCATAAATCTATCACTGATAGGGAGTGTGTGAGAGAATATTAATTCTATCATTGCTAGAGAAGGCATTTGTGAAGAAATCATTGAGCGTGATTTTAATCACTATATTTCTGGATGCTGTTGGGATTGGTTTAATTATGCCGATCTTGCCTGAATTATTACGGTCATTGGCTGGAGCTGAAGCAGGCGGTGTTCACTATGGTGCTTTATTAGCTGTGTATGCTCTGATGCAGTTCATTTTTGCACCTATCCTTGGAGCGTTGAGTGACCGATTTGGACGTCGACCTGTATTAATTATTTCAATTGCTGGTGCAACGGCTGATTATCTCCTAATGGCTGCTGCTCCTTCTCTATTGTGGCTATATATTGGTCGTATTTTTGCGGGAATTACAGGTGCCAACATGGCTGTTGCAACAGCTTATGTTTCAGATATTACTCCAGCCCATGAGCGTGCAAAAAGGTTTGGTCTCCTTGGAGCTGTCTTTGGTATTGGGTTTATAGCGGGTCCGGTAATAGGTGGAGTTTTGGGTGAATGGAACTTACATGCACCGTTCTTTGCTGCTGCTTTTATGAATGGGATTAATTTAATAATGACAGCAGTCTTATTAAAAGAATCAAAACACAGCAATAAAATGACTGAGAAGGTTCAGGAGCAATCAATATTAAAGAAATTATCCTATTTGATCACTCAACCTAATATGGCTCCATTGCTTGGTATCTTTTTAATTATCACATTGGTTTCACAAGTCCCCGCAACTTTATGGGTTATCTATGGGCAGGATCGTTATGGCTGGAGTATATTTATTGCAGGTGTTTCCCTTGCTAGTTATGGAATATGCCATTCTATTGCACAGGCTTTTGCTATCGCCCCTATGGTAAAGAGGTTTGGAGAGAAAAATACGTTGTTATGTGGAATAGCTTGCGATGCAATTGGTTTACTTCTTTTATCTATTGCTGTTGAAGAATGGGTGCCTTTTGCGTTGTTACCATTGTTTGCCCTTGGTGGAGTAGCCGTTCCTGCTTTGCAAGCAATGATGTCCAGAGGTATTAGTGATGAAAGACAAGGTGAATTACAAGGGCTATTAAGCAGTTTTAATAGTCTGGTGGCTATAATTGGTCCTGTATTAGTTACTAGCCTCTATTTTATGACTCAGGCATCAGCTCCTGGAATGGTATGGGCATTAGCTGCAATACTTTATGTAATCACCCTACCCTTATTGCTTAAGTATCGCCTGAATAAATATTCTGGAGTTCCATAAAATATTTAATTTATTGGTTTAAAAACTAATGGATTCTATAGTTTATCTAAAATTAACATAATACACGTTATACGAATTCCCAAGGCATGGCTTTTAGTCATGCTTTTTTTATCAAAAGACTATACCTGAATGATAGCGAGCCAAATCGCATACAATATCTATCATTAGACTTAATGCAATAATTAAATGATAGTATTATCATTAATCTAATAGAATTAAGATTAAATGATAGAAATGAATACACGTATTTATCTACGAGCTTCAACTAAAGATCAAGATGCAGAAAGGGCTTTGCAGATTCTTCAGGATCTAAACCAAAACTTGAATTTGGGTGAAACCATTGTGTACGTGGAAAACTATAGTGGTACGAAGTTAGACCGACCTGAATTGAATAAGCTACTGTCAGAAGCAAATCAAGGTGACACATTGTTAGTTGAAAGTATTGACCGCTTATCACGCCTAACCCAACGAGATTTTCAAGAGCTGAAGCGCAGGATCCAGGAGAAGGGACTTCGTTTAGTCGTAGCAGATCTTCCTACTACCTACCAAATGATTCAAACCAGTGACAGCATTACTCATTCAATCTTGGAACTCATCAACAATATGTTGATTGATCTTCTGGCAACAATGGCCCGCCTAGACAATGAGAAACGTATAGAACGTATTAAGCAGGGCCTGGCACGTTCGGGTTACAAACCAACAGGCAAGAAGGCAAATGAGGCTAAACATAAACGAATAAAAGAATTGCTAGTAGTTGGCAATATGACTAAGGAAGAAATTGCCAAAGCAGTGAATTGTGGAGTTGCAACTGTCTATCGAGTTGCTAAAGTTATCTAAAAGAGGCTTATCTCAACGCGCCCCCAATGGGGCACCGCTGCATTCAGGTTTGTTATTCCTAAGTAGAAATGTCCTACCTAATAACCAAATAGAAATGTCCTATATGGACAATTCCAAGTCAAGCA
>NZ_JACANS010000003.1:0-229415 GCF_030329305.1 Acinetobacter sp. 251-1
AGTAATTTCTACCATCAATCAATGAAAATAATTTCGATCAATCAACCAGTAAAAATCCACACAAGTTGTTCTTCATATTCTCTTAATGATCTTCTTAATGCTTCGTCAGCATCAAGCTAGGTCGGCTATATTACTCTCTATCTCTAAAAAGTCAACATGTAATGAAAATTATTTTTAATCCTTCTTTCCAACACCCAACTTAATCAATTCAACCAAGTCATTGTTTTATCAGAAGTTTTAATCTTCATCACCGCCGATGGATGTGCATTCTACAGTATTTCAGATACGACGCAACCCCTTTTTTTGATTTTTTTTATCTTTTCCCATTTTTTTTACTCATTCGCTACCTTTTTAAGCAATTTTTTATGTTTTTTTTAACTCTTAAGGTAATTTGAGTTAAATACATACTGTCGAACTGCTGTTAGAATAGCGCCATGATTGTCACAAGTTCGTTCCTTGTAACTTACATTTAGGAATTTATATGCATCGTTTTAATTTTTTATGGGCAAGTATGCTGTGCATAGGCTTGACCTCAACTGCATTTGCTCAAGATGCATCTTCAGAATCTCTTGTTCAGGAAAGTGAGACAGCTACCCAAAAAACAGAGAATACTGAAGCTGTTACAACAGCAGAAAATTCAACTATAGATAGTAAACATCCACGTTTTGATGCTTTAAAAGAATTAAAGTATGTCAAAGTTGAAAATTTAAAAGTGAATGCTAATGCTGCTCAAGCGGATGATGTCAAAGATCCATTGCAACCGTTAAATCGTGAAATTTTTGCATTTAATGATATGTTAGATCGTAATGTTGCACGTCCACTTGCTGTGCAATATTCAGAAAAAGTGCCTGAAGATGTACGTGGCTCTTATAGTTCATTCCGTAAAAATTTGAGTGAGCCGTGGAATGCAGTCAATCAATTAGCACAAGGTCGTTTTAGCCGTGCCGCAAAAACCTTAGGTCGTTTTACGATTAATACAGTCACCTCTTTAGGTTTTGCAGATCCTGCAAAACGTTTAGGTATGCCAAATGAAGATGAATCATTGGGTACGACTTTAGGTTATTATGGTGTTCCAAGTGGTCCTTATTTAATGTTGCCACTTTTTGGACCAAGCACTTTACGTAATTCTTTAGATTATGTTGCTGAAAGTTATGCAAACCCACTGACTTATACAGTAGATAATGCAGATCAGTCAGGTTATATCTGGGGAAATCGTCTAATGGGGGGTATTAATGCCCGTTCACGCTTATTAGAGTTTGAAGGTGCTTTACAAGGTGATAGATATGCTGCGATTCGTGATATTTATTTACAACGTCAAAGTTATAATATTGCCAAGAAAAAAGGTTTAGATACCGAAGCTATTTCCTTTGTTGATGATGTAGATGAAGATACTTCAACAGATGCCGAGCAATAATTTAAATCCACCTTTTTCACATATTTTGTAAAAAATTATCTGATATTGGCATATCCTCTGATGTGTCAATATCTCTTGGTTATCTATTTTACATCGTCTAACATATATTCAGACATATACGCTTTATAGCAGGATTATTGAATCACTTTATGTATTTCATTCAGCCCACTCGTACCATACCCAATTTAGACCAAGTACTAAATGCCCTTCCGAGTCTGCAAATGATCAATATTGAAGATATTCATTTGTATGATCCTACAGTCATTGCCATTGCAGATGTACAAGACTATTTACAACACCAGTGGAACTTACCGACAGTTGCTATTGCATTTGAAAATGAAGGTACAGCGCTTTCCCAAGCTTGGGAACTTGGTGCTTTAGCAGGTTGGATTTGGACACGTTTGCCTGCACACCCTGAACATTCATTATTAAAAATAGACGCACAATATAAACGTAATCAAGACAGTCGTGATTTACCGTCTGCTGCAGAATTACAAAAAAAATTACTGCCAAATCCAATTGAACTACAGAACTATAAAGTAGAAACTTTATTTAAGCCTTCAGCATATTTGTCTGGAGATTGGTACGATTATTGGAAAATTAGCGATAAAGAAATCATTTTTTATCTTGCTGATGTTTCAGGACATGGCGTTACTAGCTCTTTGCTAACATCATGGATGGCAGCGTTTCATGGGCGTTCTAAAACACCTAGAGAATTGATTAAAAAACTCAATGGAATGTTGGTGCAGGAAAATATCGAAAAGCACATTACCATGATTGCAGGGATTTTAAACTTAGAAACCCATGCTTTAAAATGGTCAAGTGCAGGACACTATCCTCCTCCGATTATTTTTGAACCAAACCAAGCACCTCGTGTTTTAAATACCAGTAGTTTTCCTTTAGGGTTAACTGAAGACCTTGAAGTTGAAGAGTTTGATTTGGTGTTAAATCGCCATGCACGTTTTATTATTTGCTCAGATGGTGCGCTTGAACCTTATACAGGTGGCTTAAACGAACAGTTTTCACAACTCGTCTATCATTTGCAAAATCAATCATTCCAAACCCCAAATCACGTTGCTGATGATATTGCCATCCTCAGTTTAAGAAGAATGAATTAGCATATTATTCAAAAACTTAATTCAATATAGACTATTCTCTAACGCGTCAATACTTGAGTATAGAGTTGCGCTATGTGATAATTTTCCCATCCTTCTCTGCAAATGGCATTTATATGTCAACAGGTCATGTTGAATATGCAAGCTTGAATGGAACGCATATTTTCAAACTTATTGGTGAAGTGCGAGCCCAATCTTGTATAAGCTTAGATAAACTTTTGGCGCGGATTGAACAGCAAGAAAACGTCATTGGCGCTATTGTTGATTTAACCCAAACCACATTTATAGATAGTACAGTTTTAGGTGTACTGGCAAAGTTAGGCTTAAAGCTGAAACAAATCCATCATATCCAAGCTGTAATGCTATCCACAAATCCCGATATTACAACGCTTGCCAATAGCATGGGCTTAGGGCAGGTTTTTGTCATCCTCAATTATTGTGGTGATCCGAATGTCTGCACTCAGGCATTACTCGATGATAATGTCAATCATAGTACGATGTTAACCACGGTTTTAGATGCGCATAAAACATTAATGAAGCTCAATGAAAACAATCAAAATATGTTCGAGCCATTGGTAAAACAGCTTGAAAAACAGCAAGATGACATGGAATGTGTATCTCAAAGTGTGCCACAGCATAACGCTTAGCATTAAAATAAGGAAAAATCATGACTTTACTTTCTGTTGTTCAAATGAACTCTCAAAATGACATTGAAGCCAACTTTAGTGTGATTGAGTCGTTGATTCAACAAAGTAAAGCAAATGGTGCTTCTTTAATTGTTTTTCCTGAAAATTTTGTCTGTTTTGCTGCAGGTAAACAGCGTGAAACAGCTGAACGCTTTGAAGAGTTTCAACAGCGTTTAGAGCGTCTTGCAGCGCAATATCAAATCTGGATTGTTGCAGGCACCTTGCCTTGCCCTTTCCGTCCCGACGGTTCGACGATTTCAGATGGTCGTGTTCGTACAGTAAGCCTGTGTATCAGCCCTGAACGGACTGAAGCACGTTATGACAAAATTCATTTGTTTGATGTGCAAGTCGGTGATTCGGTGGGGGGCTATCAAGAGTCAAAATTCTTTGAACCTGGTACAGATGTGGTTGTAGCAAAAACACCTTTTGGCAATATTGGCTTAATGGTCTGTTATGACTTACGTTTTCCTGAACTTGCTTTAACCTTGAGATCGCAAGGTGCCAATATTTTGACTGCGCCTGCTGCATTTACCTATACCACTGGCGAAATGCATTGGCAGTTATTGCTTCAAGCACGTGCCATGGACAGTCAATGTCAGGTTTTAGGTGCAGCGCAACAAGGTTGGCATGGTGAAAAGCGTCAAACTTGGGGGCATGCAGGCGCAAGCAATAGTCGTGGTCAGATTTTAGAGATCACCAATCAAGAAGGTGCGCAGCTTTTGACTGTACCTTTTGATTTAGCAGAGCAGGAAGCCATTCGTGCTTCTATGCCTTTGATGCAACATCGTATTTTAGTGCAATACTGAACATCATTTTGCATTGCATCTCACTTTTCAATCCCTGATAAATTTACAAAAACACTGCTTATTCTTTTCTCACTTTCAGACAGGATAATGGTTCAAATAATATACACAGGGATTTACCATGTCTTTAGAAAAAGTTGTTTATACCGCATATGCAAAAGCTACAGGCGGTCGTGATGGTCGTGCTACTTCCTCAGATAATATTTTAGATGTAAAACTCGCAGTACCTACAGAAATGGGCGGTGCAGGTGGTGGAACCAATCCTGAACAGCTTTTTGCTGCGGGTTATTCTGCATGTTTCTTAGGTGCAATGAAGTTTGTTGCCAACCGTGATCACATCAAAATTCCACATGATGCTTTTATTGAAGGCAATGTCGGCATTGGTCCAATTCCTACAGGTTTCGGCATCGAAGTGAAGTTAGATATTCATTTGGAAGGTTTAGACCAAGCAGAAGCTCAAAAGTTGGTAGATGCCGCGCATATTGTTTGTCCATACTCAAATGCAACACGTGGCAATATTGATGTGACGTTAAATGTGATTGTTTAAAACGTTGTATAAGTAAAATCAACCTGAAGGATATAAATTTTCTTTGGGTTGTATTTCAATATAAATTAAAACATGCTCTATTCTTTTTAAAATACGTCATTGTTAAAAAAAATTATTATGATGATTCAGCTTCAAATGACTTAAAACATCATGAAACGTTTTAATTAGGCTAATCCTATAAAAGCTATGAATAATTTTTAGTTATCTCCCCAAATGAGCAGTTTACCAATATCATCTATATGAAGCTTATGCATATGATTCATTTTTTCTAATCGCTGTTCAAAAATTTCTAATTCTTTTTTCGCTAATTCAACGGCATTTTTCAAATCAGAACGATAAAAATGGATCGGATCTTGTGCAGGTGGTGGAAAAAATCCTTCATCATGCTCATCAACTGTAAAATCAAACGTTATCTGCTCACCTTGAATTTTAATTTGTGGCTCAGGATGCCCCTCATAAAAAAATGCCTTATTCGTTGCTAAATTTTCCCAATACTGAATATCAGAAAGAGTGCCACAGCATTGTGGAAAATATTGATCAGTCTCATTTATTTGTAAAACATAACCGCCAAAAAATGCGACTACTTGAGACCGTTCGTATATTCAATCTCTCAAATCTTGCGTATGATCAATGATTATTTTGATCAAATTACGTTCTGAAATTTCTAAAATTTTACAAAATGATGACCCTGGGCTATAAGGCTTAAAATCATCTAAAAAACCTGCTTTTTTATAACAGTCAGCATGATATCGATTCCATAAATGAGCATAATCCCAATATGGATATTGATCAGGAGGTGAAATGCCTTGATTGTTATACCCCAATTCAATAACAGGTATTAGCGCTAAGGTTATCATCCATTCGTCCATAAAAATAAATGCAAAATTTTAAGGACCATGCCCACCATGACATGAACGCCCTTCTTGATACTTTGAAGCGATACGAAAGCACTTATTTCGCGCACCTTCCGCATTACCTTTATAACTGCCTAAACATGTTTGATAACACTGTTCACGTTCAGGCTCATCAAATTTTGCTTTTGGCGGTGTGACATTACGATGACATCCGCACAGTGCTAAAGCTAAAAAACCGAGCAAGAATAATATTCTCATCACTCTGCTGCTTCATTCGTCACACGTAAAACCTCTTCCATCGTAGTTTTACCTGCCAAGACTTTACGCAAACCATCATCACGAATCGAACCTGCATCACGACGTGCATATTCCTCAAGTTCATACTCAGCTGCATTGCCATGAATCAAACGACGCATTTGCTCATCAATCGGCACAATTTCATAAATTGCGGTACGACCTGTAAATCCTGTATGTGAACAATGGTCACAGCCCTTTGGCACAGGCAACTTTAAATCAACTACGTTAGAAACAGGCTTAAAAATAGCTTTTTCAAAATCATCCGCTTCACGCCATGTATGACATTGCGAACAGATTGTTCTCACCAAACGCTGCGCAATCACCCCAATCAAGGAACTCGATAATAAAAACGGTTCAATTCCCATATCTTTTAAACGTGTCACTGCACCAATTGCAGTATTGGTATGTAGCGTAGATAAAACCAAGTGACCTGTTAATGAGGCTTGCACGGCAATTTCTGCGGTTTCAAGGTCACGAATCTCACCCACCATCACCACATCAGGGTCTTGACGAAGCATGGCTTTTAAAGCACGGGCAAAAGTCATATCCACTTTACTATTGACTTGTGTCTGTCCAATCCCTTCAAGCTGATACTCAATCGGGTCTTCGGCAGTCAA
Organism: Acinetobacter sp. 251-1; assembly: GCF_030329305.1. Lineage (NCBI taxonomy): Bacteria > Pseudomonadati > Pseudomonadota > Gammaproteobacteria > Moraxellales > Moraxellaceae > Acinetobacter > Acinetobacter sp. 251-1. Next base: position 6,334 of record NZ_JACANS010000003.1, read on the forward strand.
AATATTTTTAGAACCATCATTTAAGTCAGAAAGCGCAGCATACAGCGTGGTGGTTTTACCCGAACCCGTAGGCCCTGTCACAAGGATAATGCCGTGCGGACGATGAACCAAAGTTGTTAAACGCTCATAATCACTTGGCATTAAACCTAAATGGGTCATGTTCAAACGCCCTGCTTGCTTATCCAGCAAACGCATCACCACACGTTCACCATGCGAGGAGGGTAAAGTTGAAACACGAACATCGACTTCACGTCCTGCAAGACGCAAAGAAATACGACCATCTTGCGGAATACGCTTTTCAGCAATATCAAGTTTTGCCATGACTTTGATACGAGAAACCAAAAGTGGTGCAAGTTCACGGCGTGGTTGGACGATTTCACGTAACTGACCATCAACCCGTAAACGTACAGAAAGTTTCTTTTCAAAAGCTTCAATATGAATATCAGATGCGCCTACACGAATGGCTTCGGAGAGTAAGGCATTAATTAGGCGAACAATCGGTGCATCATCTTCCTGATCCATTAAATCTTCTGTTTCAGGAACTTGATCTGCTAAACTCAATAAATCAGGATGGTCTTCTAAGCCTGCTGCAACTTGTTGAGACTCACCTGTTTCACCCGCATAACTTGACGTGAGTAATTGATTAAACTCAGTTTCGGTAGAAAGTTGATGCTGTGCAGGACGACCTAAATAACGGCGGGCTTCTTGAATGGCAATCTGTGTGGTATTTTCACGACGGACAATAAAAACTTGGTCGCCTTCGTAACGCAATAGCACTCCATGCCGTTTCGCAAAACTATAAGGTATTTGTAATTGTTTAAGAACTTGCATTACAACTTATATTAATGATTAAAATTGTTTTGAGTGTACTCTAAGCGCATGACAGCGTGAAGTCCGTTTTCAACAAATGATCAGAGGAATAATGAGCTTTGTCGATCAAAAATGAACATCTAGAACCAGAGCTTCCTGATCTAAAATGGTGGGGAGAACAAAAATTTGAGCTAAATCAAGCCAAAGCATGGCAATTTGGCTCATTAATGATGCGTCTAACTCGAGGACTCCAAGAATGGCGCTTGGAATATTATCGCCCACAAATGCAATATGACTATGAGCAACAATGGAGTTGTATTCAAGATGTCAATTTTGGCTTTCCACAGCCTGTGCATGTTGAACGCTATATGTTTAGAGAAACCCATAATCATTTTCAACTGATGCCACGCTTAGCGGATCGTTCAGTGGTGATTCGCCCCGTAGATCCCATTTATATTCCTGCAGGACAACGTGGAACTTTATATATCAGCACCCCACTTTGGGTGGCAGGTTTTGTACAAGCGCAGAAAGAACCCCTATTTGATATTCCCGTCATCTTGCCCAAAGATACATGGTTTGGCCCTGACCATCGTACTGGTGAAATGTGTTATGCCACTTCAGTAGATGGACGTACCGAACTTAATCTATTACGCCCTCGTGCCTTTCGTGCTGTTACACCGATTGTTTTTCATAATATTAGTCATCATCAATTACGTTTTGATCGTATGAATGTACCTGTACCGGCATTACCGTTATTTTATAGTGAAAGTACAGGACGGCTTTGGACATCGCAAATTAAAGTCATTTATGAAGGTGATGACCGCCCTGCACGAATTAAAATTGAAAATCGCACGCCGCCTTTGGCTGGTGAAGTCAGTTATGTACATCCACCACGTTCGCCAGGTGGTGCGCTATTTAATATGTTTGATTCATTCTTCTAAGAGGTCAGCATGGCAGACAGTAATATTCCCAAAGACATTGCTGATAATTTAAAAGGTATTTTCACCAATATTAATACTGACCGACTCAGTGAAATTGTGGTCGCAATTGTACTGTGTTTTGTGGGTTTTTTATTGGCACGAATCATTTCCAATACTTTTATTCGAACCATTGGTGCCAAGTTTAACGCACATCAACGCTTGGTATGGCGACGAGGGATTTTTTATTTTATTTTCATGATTTTTGTGATGGCGAGTTTAAAAGAAGCAGGCTTTAAACTCAGTGTCTTTTTAGGTGCAGCAGGGATTTTGACCGTTGCTTTGGGTTTTGCCTCACAAACGTCAGCCTCAAATTTAATTAGTGGTTTGTTCTTGATTGGCGAAGGCTCTTTTGAAATTGGCGATACCATTCAGATCACCTTAATCCGTGGGCATACTATTGAAGGTGAAGTGATTTCGATTGATTTACTTTCTGTCAAACTGCTCACTTGGGATAATGTGTATGTACGTTTACCGAATGAGCAACTCATTCGGGCACCTGTACATAATTTATCAAAGTTTCCGATACGGCGCATCTTGATCACTTTGGCAATTAATTTTAATGAAGATATCAACAAAGTACGTGAAGTGTTGTTAGACCTTGCCAATGATTATCCTTTGGTTTTAGCTGACCCTAAACCACGTTTAAGCGTGACCTCTTTTGGTGAATCTTCAATTGAGTTGCATTATGCGTTGTGGTGTAAACAAAGCAATTATATGCAAGTTAAAGATGAAATCCATGAACAAATTCGCAATCGTTTTGTTGAAAATCAGATTGAAATTCCTGTGCCTAAAATTGGTTTTGTAGATCGTCCCATAACCCAACATAGCGCATTAGCCAATGAAGATGTGGATGCCTATGCAAATGCGCAAGAACTCAAAATGCAAAAAGATCAAGATAAGCATTTATAAACACGCACAATTTCAATTAAAAATTGCGATAGAAAAAACCCTCTAATCTCTAGAGGTTTTTTTATTTCTAATGATTTAACGCTTTTGTTTCAGGAATAGGTGCAATATAAGCAATGATCAGCATGACAAAACCTGCGCCTAAAAAAGAAATAACCCGTGTTAATGTGCCGATATGTGAGAGGTCAAGTAAGACTAATTTTAAGGTCACAAGCATTAAAATACTGCCGCCTAAAATCCATAAAGCGCGCATATTTTTCTTTGTTGCATAACTCATGGTAATAAAAGCCAAACTCACCCAAAGCAAAGTAAAACTCAATTGAATTGTCGCGTTTTGCCAAATCGCAAGCGTATTATATGGTGTAGACAAATAGACATGTAATGCCCGTAAAATCACATAACTACTCAACCAAAGTAAACTTAAAACTGACAACACAGCCACAATTCCACGATCCATTCCCTGTTTAAGTTGCAAACTCAACATCCAAATAAAACCAAATAAAATCGCAATACTGATCAAGTCAAAAGGATTGAATACAGGAAGTAGATAAAACTGAAAAGGTTGTTGTGAAAATAATTGTGAACATACAATCCAGATAAGGATCAAAGCCAAGCTACTTCGTGTTTGCCAAAACATTGTCCAATTCAAATTTTCTTTTTGACTAAAACACCATGCACAAAATGCTAAAGGTAGGATCACCACACTGATATAAGGCAGCGCAGGCAAAATACTCAAACTCATCAAGCTTAAGCTCAACAAAGTTCCCAAACTCACCCATTCTTTTTCAAGTTTTAAACCAATAGCCGGACGCAACCATAACCCTGTCAACAGTGCACCACTAAAGAAAATGCCTGCTTGCTCAATCGTATTCAACCAGAGGATACTGCCGTTTTCACTACGATGAATGACGAAGAATAATGCAAAAATATAAAGTGGGATCACCCCAATCCATTTTGGAATCAGCCATGACCATGATGCTTTACGCCATAACATCACGCAATTTAAAATGACATATAAGCCACTCATCAATATTAAAGTGACAATATACTGAGATGGTCCTTCAAGATAATCCACCCACAAAAACAATTGCATAGCGGTTGCCGACAGCAACAACATACTCAAAAAAGTAATACTGCTATAGGTTAATTGTTGTTGAAACTTTTCATAGGCATTAGCAAGTAAAACCACAGCAAAATAGCTGATACTCAGCACCCAATACATCAAACTTGGAAAATGTGCAGATTCAAATAAATAATATAAGCTCGACAAGCCCGCAACCAGTAATAAAGCACTCGCCAGATAACGACTCACTGTAGATTTTTGATATAAAGCAAATACAAAAATCAGTACACCTTCCACCGCCCATCCCATCACACTCCATTCATCTTGTAAAAGAAGTGGCGGAATTAATGTGATAAAAATCAACATTAAACTAAAATAGCTTTGTGAAATAATTTTGACGGCTTGATTGCGCTTCGCCAATAGATACAGCACCGCAAATAACACCGCAAATGCTAGACTCAGACTGGCTTGCCAAACTGTTTTTTCAAAATAAATCAAATATAGAAAAGTATAAGCAACCAATGGCGCACCAAAAATGAGGGCGATGTCTAAAGCAGGTTTTAACTGAAATTGTTGTACATCTTTTTGTGCGATCAGCTGACTAAAACGGAAACCTAACCAAATAAAAATGGCTGTATGTGCAAGTACCAAAAATGCCAAAGCATCATGTTGCTGCGTTTGCCCATGAATAAAGGCATAGCTTCCTGCAACAATCACCGTCATTAAAAATGCGATTTGATTGAGAATTTTCCACGGGCGCAAGGTCGTTAAAATCGCGACACAGAAATTAATAACCCAATAATACGCAACAAACTCTACTGCTGTTGCCGCCCGCACAGGCAAAGTAAAAGGTGCGGCGGCGGCAATGACCATTGCCATTAAAGCCAATTCAATACTCTGCTGTTTTAAACTTAAAGTCAGCGTGAGTGCCATGACCACAGCAAAACAGATACTCGCAACATAAATATTCGGAATGACATGATTGTAATAAGCAAAAAATAGCGTTAAAAATAGTCCTGCTAATCCAAGTCCTTCAAGTGCTAAAGCAAAACTTCTATTTTTATTCTGTAGAAAAACACCAATCCCTGTAAGCACGAAGCTTAGTATTGCAACGATTGCCAGTTTTAAAGATAAACTGACCTGCCAATGTTCCGTTGCAAAACGCAGTAATAAAATAATCCCAATGACCAATACAACAGTCGCCGCTTTTAAGACAGGATTGCCTTGAAAAATCCATTGTTTCATTTGCTGGATTAAACTCATTTCAGGATGAGTTTCAGATAAATGTTGGGTCGAATTTGAAATAATCGCAGTACTGTGTTCTGATGTGATAGATTGTTGCTGCACATGGTTCAGCTTTTCTTGTAACTGCTGTACAGAACGCTCTAAACGTCTTAGCCACCTTAGAAAAAAGAAAATCCAACAGGTTAAACCCAAGCCTATTAGCCAACCCCATTGCAGGCTCATGCCCACAACCGCAAGCAATGAGGAAATATAAAGCGGAACTTTAGAGGTAAACTGTAAAGTCAGATGTTGTTGCGCTGAAAGATCAAGCAAAGGCTTTTGCAAAGCATCGACATAATGCATTACGCTCATCACAAATGCCAAAGCGCAGACATAGGTCACGACTTCCGTCTTTAAAAACCACGCTGAAACCGCAACAATCGTTAAGACCATTAACCAAATAATACGAATCTCACTCTGCCCTTTGAGCATATTTCTCTGTCTCTCTCCTGAGTATTTGGATGATACAACAGTCAAACGCTGAGTTCTGATGAATTCATCAGATATTCGGTAACTATCGTTCTACATCATGATGCTATGCTCCTTTCCAAAATCACGTACAATACTGCTATTAATTGAATTAGGAATTTTGCAATGCCACCATTTGTTTTGGTCGATGGGTCATACTTTTTATTTCGTGCCTTTCATGCACTACCACCATTAACCACCTCAACAGGTTTACAAACCAATGCAATTCGTGGTGCTATTTCTGCAATTCAAAAGTTAATGCGCCGTGTTCAACCTACGCATATGGCCGTGATTTTCGACACACCAGAACCTACTTTTCGTCATCAACTTTCACCGATTTATAAAGGTGATCGTCCAAGTATGCCTGACGAACTTGCTCAACAAATTCCTTATTTACATGCCTTAATTCGTGCGCTAGGTATTCCACTTCATATGCTACCTGGTGCCGAAGCGGATGATATTATTGGTACTTTAGCTAAACGTGCTGAAGCTGCGGGTCATCAAGTCCTGATCTCAACAGGCGACAAAGACATGGCGCAATTGGTCACTGAAAAAGTGACGCTTGAAGACAGCTTTAAAGATAAACCCATGAATATTGAAGGGGTCATTGAAAAATTTGGTGTCCGTCCAGATCAGATCATTGATTATTTAACATTGATGGGCGATGCCTCAGACGGCATTAAAGGTGTCCCTGGCGTCGGTGCAAAAACAGCAGCCAAGCTTTTAAATGAATATGGTAATTTACAAAACATTATTGCCAATGTTGACAATATTAAAGGTAAAGTTGGTTTAAGTATTAAAGAAAACCAAGACGGTATTAAACTTGATCACCAACTTGCAAGTATTATTATCGACCTTGATATGGGTTTGACCTATGATGATTTGAAACTGACAGACCCGAATGTCGAAGAATTACGTCATTTGTATACTGAGTTAGAATTCCGTAATCAATTACAATCGTTAGATCATCCCAATAATCCAAACAGTGCTGCGTATAAACAGACCTCAAAACAAATCGAAAAAACCGCACAAAATACTGAAAATAACAATGATCAAGCCATTTCAAGTAGTATTGATGATCAACTTGGACAAGCAACTTACCACACTATTTTAACTCAGGCGGATTGGGAGCAGTTTTTCAAGCGTTTAAGTACAGAAAAGCGTTTTGCCATTGATACTGAAACCACCAGTTTAGATTATCGTGTTGCAGAAATGGTGGGGTTTTCAGTCGCTTTTGATGCGAAAGATGCCTATTACATTCCGCTTGCACATGATTATGAAGGTGCACCTGAACAACTGAATCGTGATGTGATTCTTCAACACATTAAACCTATTTTAGAAGATGTAACTGTTGAAAAAATTGGACATCATTTAAAATATGATGCACATATCTTTGAAAATCATGGTATCCATTTGCAAGGTTGGTATTTTGATACCATGTTGGCATCTTATGTCCTCAACTCAGTGGCGACGCGTCACGGTATGGATGATGTTGCACGTGTTTATTTAAGCCACTTGACCACAAGCTTCGAACAAATTGCAGGCAAAGGCGCGAAGCAAAAAACCTTTAATCAAATTGAGCTTGAAACTGCGGCGCATTATGCTGCCGAAGATGCACATGTGACCTATCGTTTATATGAAGTACTCGATCGTAAGCTAAGAGAAATTCCTGAACTCAGCAATATTTTGCACAATATTGAAATGCCTGTTGCTCGTGTTCTGACTTCAATGGAAGAAAATGGCATTGCGTTAAATCTAGCATTTTTAGACCAACTCAGTGTAGATTTTGCTGAAACCATTCAGAACCTTGAAAATCAAATTATTGAAATCGCAGGCGAATCTTTTAATGTCGGTTCACCAAAGCAAGTGGGTGAAGTCCTATTTGAAAAATTAGGCTTAAAAGGTGGTAAGAAAACAGCTACAGGTCAATACAGCACGTCTGAAGCTATTTTAGAAAAAATTGATCATCCTATTACCTCATTAATTATTGAATATCGTGGTTTAACCAAACTCAAAAGTACTTATACCGAAGGTTTATCTAAACAAGCCAATAATGAAACGCATCGTGTACACACCAGTTATCATCAAGCATTAACGGCGACAGGTCGCTTATCTTCGACCGATCCAAACTTACAAAATATTCCTGTTCGTGAAGAGATTGGACGTCAAATTCGTAAAGCATTTATTGCGCCGCAAGGTCGTGTATTGCTTGCAGCCGATTATTCACAAATTGAACTGCGTTTAATGGCACATTTTTCCCAAGATGAAGCGTTAGTTCATGCTTTTAATCATGGGCAAGATGTACACCGTCGTACAGCATCAGAAGTTTTGGGTGTTGCACTTGAAGATGTCACCAATGATCAACGTCGCCAAGCCAAAGCCGTTAACTTTGGTTTGCTTTATGGTATGTCTGAATTTGGTTTGATTCGTCAACTTGGCTTTACCCGTGAAGAATCACAAAACTATATCAAACAATATTTCCATCGCTATCCTGGCATTTATGAGTATATGCAACGTACTCGCCAAGTGGCTTTGGAACAAGGCTTCGTGGAAACGATTACAGGTCGCCGTCTTTACACACCTGATATTGATGCTCGTAATATGATGGTGCGTAAAGCGGCTGAACGTGCAGCAATCAATGCACCACTACAAGGTTCTGCCGCTGAAATCATTAAAATGGCCATGATTGAAGTTGATAAAATCTTACCGAAAGATCAAGCTAAACTTCTACTCCAAGTTCACGATGAATTGGTCTTTGAAGTCGATGAAGCGATTGCTGATGAATTAGCAAAACAGATTCAGGACGTCATGCAAAAAGTGTGTACCTTGTCTGTGCCTTTGTTGGTTGAAGTCGGCAAAGGCAACAATTGGGATGAAGCACATTAATCGCTTTTAGTACCTTCCTCCTTCTAGGAGGAAGGCTAGGATGGAGGTCGTTTTCAAACATCAAAAGAAAGATCACAATTTCTTTAATTTGAATGAAAACTACAATGTATAAAAAAGGACTCAATTGAGTCCTTTTTTATTTTCAATTAATAAATTACAAACCTGTTAATAAAACCTTTGCAACTTCATTCATTAAAATTTCAGCAATATACAACGCAAGGAAGGCCAAAATCGGAGAAAGATCAATCATTCCCATGTTTGGCATAATTTTACGAAATGGGGCTAATAAAGGCTCAGCGAGTTCTTGGATCACTTCAATATAAGGTGAACGAGATTGGGTAAACATCACTACCCAACTTAAAATAATCGTTGCAAAAATTAAATAACGACAGAAGCGAATCAAATCCTGAATCATGGTGACAAAAGTTAAAATCAAAAGATGTAAAGGGCTATTTGGCATAGCACCTTGCAAATACATGATTCCAAAAATTTTCAATAAATACAGAATAATCAATAATGCCAATGCAGCCGTATTCACACGTCCTTTAGCAACGGTTGGGAAGATGCGACTAAAAACATCTACAATTTTGGTCGCTTTCACTGTAGACAATACAACCGGATTATATGGACTCACCATTGCCAATTGCATTAAAAAACGAAAGAATACAAGCAAAATTGCGACGTTAATAATAATGCCAAAAATCTGCGCAGAATTTGCACCCATATCGGAATATTCCTAAATAAAATCAATAATTAAATTAATTATTTCGTGCTATCACTTAATTCTTGTGCTAACTCTTGACTACGCTTTTGTGCCGCAGCCAAGGCAGTTTGAATATTTTGTGAAATGTGTGCACGATCAAAAACTTCTAATGCCGCTTGTGTTGTACCATTTGGAGAAGTCACATTTTTGCGTAATTCAGCAGGCGTATTTGAGCTAGTAATTGCCATTTGTGCAGCACCCAAAGCCGTTTGTAACGTCAATGCCGTCGCCACTTTTTCATCCAAGCCCATGTTTTTGCCTGCACGAATCATACTTTCCATCATATAGAAGAAGTACGCAGGACCCGAACCTGAGACCGCAGTGACTGCATCAATTTGTGCTTCAGCACTCACCCAAATGGTTAAACCTGTCGCGGCTAAAACTTGGCTCGCTAAATCACGATCTTCACGAACAACATTATCTTGTGCAAACAAACCATGTGCACCTGTTTGTACCAATGCAGGCGTATTTGGCATGACACGAACAATACGTTCAGACCCTGTTAACGCTGCAATCGTTGCAATTTCAGCACCTGCTACAATCGAAATAATCAGTTTATTTTTAAACAAACCATTTAACGGTTTTAGCAAAGCCCCTAACACCTGTGGTTTTACGGCTAAAACAACAACATCTGCATTTTCAATTGCAACAACATTATCATCGGTGACGTGTACATCTTTCTCTTGTAATAGTTCACGTATTTTTTCTACAGGATCAGACACTGTAATCCGTGTTGCTGGGAGTCCACGGGTAATCAAGCCCCCTATCAGGGCTTGTGCCATATTGCCACCACCAATGAAAGTAATATTACAATTTAAAGCTGCACTCATGAATTACGCTCGTTTAACTTTTTGCTCGCTAAGAGATTAAATTTGGCTGCCAACCATCGACTTCAACATAGTCCGATTGTGCTAACCAAAAACCTTTCGGTGTAAAAACACCAAGCATAACATTATCTATGCTTAATATTTGAATTGTATGACGCAACCACGGAAAAATTTGCTGATTTTGGATGGCTTTTTTTAACGGCCATGCCCCAACTCGTCCATACAAATGAATTTTTTCTCCGCCAACGCGATATTGCAAAGTCAGATTTTTGTTCAGCAATGTTGGCGATAAACCGATTTTTTCTATTTGAATATGAAAATGACCTGCTGCCACAGTCAAATGTTGCCCCATTTCATAACAAACTTCTGTCATATTTTGCTCAGGTACTTGCTTACTTGCGAGATAAACCTCAGCAGTTAAACGATATAAAACATTTTGAAATCGTAAATAATAAAATTGATTCCAATGCAAGGCAGCTTGGGCATCATTTTTTGAAGCAATCACTTCATGTTGTAATCGTTGCACCATTTCAAAACTCGGACGATAATCGCCCTCACCTTTCATCCAAACCGATAAAAGCTGTCGTTGCCGTGCTGGTGACAAAGTTAAAAATTTTGCTAAATCTAATTGTTCAGCATCGCCACACCATGTTAAATCTTGCTTTAAAACCTCGTTCAAAATCTCATCAGCATCCTGCATCAATACACTCGTACGCGCCAAGGCCTGTTGCATTTTTGGGTAACGGCTTTGCAAAATATTCCAAAGTTCATGCCTACACCATGCTCTATCATAATGTGTATCGAGATTGGTCGGATCATTCACATAAGGAATATGAGTTTGTTCAACCCATTGGCAAATCTGCTCACGACTGATCTCTAAAAGGGGGCGCCAAATCGTCATTTTTTCACGAACATCGACAGGGTGCATCGCAGCCAAACCAGAGACACCTGCACCCGAGAGTAAACGTAACATCAACGTTTCTGCTTGATCTTGCTGATGATGGGCTAGTACTAAAATTTCATTGGCTTGTAAATGTTTTAAGTAGGCTTGATAACGTGCTTCTCGAGCTTGATTTTCAAGATTGCCTTTGGCAACACAAACATTTTCGATAATCGAGGGAATATTTAAAGATTGACATTGTTGAGCAACAAAATTTCCCCAGTCATCACTCATAGTTTGTAATTGATGATTAATATAAATGGCACGCACCTGTTGAGGACATAGTGCTGCCATTAAATACAACAGCAGCATGGAGTCCATGCCGCCGCTGCACCCAATTAAAAATCGGGTATTATTTTGAAATTGCTTAGATTGTTTTAAGAAGCCAGACCTAAATTGTCGCTGCCAAACTTCATTAAACGTTGGTAACGTGCTTCGCATCGCTCGTTAGCATCCATAGTTTGTAATTCATCAAGCGCTTGTTTTAACACATTTTTCAAAGATTCCATCACTTCCAATGGATGTAAATGTGCACCTTCGCCTTCATCAACGACATATTCAACAATACCCATTTTTTGCAATTTATCAGCAGTTAATGCCAATGCTTCACTCGCTTGTTCTGCTTTTTCAGCAGTTTTCCATAAAATCGAAGCACAGCCTTCAGGTGAAATCACTGAATAAATACTATGTGATAACATAATTACACGGTCAGCAACCCCAATGCCCAATGCACCGCCAGAACCACCTTCACCAAGCACAGTGGCAATGACAGGCACTTTTAAGCTTGAAAGCTGCGCCAAACTCGTTGCAATCGCTTCTGCTTGACCACGTTCTTCTGCACCAACACCTGGATATGCACCCATCGTATCAATAAAAGTAAATACAGGTAGATTAAAGCGTTCCGCCATATCAAGTAAACGCTGTGATTTACGATAGCCCTCAGGATTACACATCCCAAAGTTATGTTGTAATTTTTCACGCGTGCTGCGACCACGATGTTGCCCCACCACCATCACAGGTTGACCGTTAAAACGTGCTAAACCACCGACCATTGCACCATCGTCACCATAAAGACGATCGCCATGTAGCGTATCAAATTCTGTAAAAATTTCGCCTACATAATCCAAAAATTGCGGACGCTCTGGATGACGTGCAATTTGAACCGTTTTCCAAGCTTTAGATTGAGCAGCTTTATTTTTCATAAGTCGAGTATTATCCCTAATTCGCCGATGACTCACACCGAGAAATTTGTGTTAATCGATAAACTGTTCCGACTGAATATTCAATTCAATGTCCCAATGCTTAAATTGCACTTGCTCATCATGCAAATCGGCAACGAGCAATGGCCATTGTTTGGCATCACCAGAAACGCTGAGTTGCCATTGTTGCTCATTCTGAACTGTTAATTCAATGGCAGGAAGCATCTCATCACTACGACTGTGATTCAGTAAAACTGCAAGACGAAGCAATAAACAGAGGTAAATAAGCTTGTATCCACCTACTCTCATCACATCAATTTTACTGTCTGTACGCAATTTTCGACGATGATGAGCGACCAAATGTGACAAATGGTTTTGATCAATTTGTGAAAAACCAGGAATATCTGAATGCTGTAACAAATACGCACTGTGCTTATGATAACCACTGTGACTGATTGCTAAACCAATTTCATGTAAATATGCAGCACGACGCAATAAATCGCTATCATCATTATTTAAATCAAGTGCAACAGCCACACTATCAAATAAATACTGTGCGGTATCAACCACACGCTGTGCTTGTTTTAAGTCTGCGCTATAACGCCCAATCATCGCTTGGACACTGCGGTCACGAATATCTTCATGCTGAAAACGACCAAGCAAGTCGTACATTACACCTTCACGCAAAGCACCGTCGGAATAGACCAGTTTATCGATATTTAAAATTTCAAATACTGCATACAAAATAGCGACACCTGCAGGTAAAACTGCACGACGATCTTCTTTTAAGCCATCAAATTCCATATCTGAAACATGTTTATATTTCAGCATTTTATCTTTGAGTTTTTCCAATCCTTCACGTGTCAGATTTTCCTGATCATCGCTCCAACCCATATTGACCGTAATCTGACGACACGCCTTAATTGTACCGCTCGAACCGACTACCGTGTCCCATCCTGCTGCTTTATATGTATTTGCAATCGAAGATAATTCTTTTCGTGCCGCAACAACAGCTTTGTCAAAAATTTTAGCGTTGATTTCGCCATCAGGGAAATAAGACTTGGTAAAAGCAACACAACCCATTTGTAAGGATTCTGTATGAATAGGTTCAAACTCTTCACCAATAATGAGCTCTGTCGAACCACCGCCAATATCAATCACCAAACGACGACCACTATTCGCCATCGTATGTGAAACACCTAGGTAAATTAAACGAGCCTCTTCACGCCCTGCAATAATTTCAATCGGTTTAGGTAAAATTTCTGCGGCTTTTTGAATAAACTCTTGACCATTTTTCGCTTGACGCAATGCATTGGTTGCCACAATACGTAAACGATTGGGTTGAACTGAACTTAAACGTCCTACAAATCGTGCTAAACACGCCAAGCCTCGCTGCTGCGCTGCTTCTGTTAAATTTTTATTTTCATCTAATCCAGCCGCAAGTTGAACTTTTTCTGACATTGATGCGACTTTTTTTACTTCACCATGATCGACACGAGCAATTGCCAAATGAAAGCTGTTTGACCCCATATCAATGGCAGCAAGTAATTCTTCATCAATTAAAAAATCAGACATTATTCATACAAACTCATTCAGAAGTATGCCTAGATTAATTCACCTAAAGACAATTGAAAAGCCATTTATGATGACAATTCACTGAGCCATTATTTTTTCTACATTTGTGACAATTGTATGACAATTTCAAGCCTCCGATTAGGCTTATCGTGAGCATCAATTAGACAAATCCACAATTAAGATCGAAAATTTACCTATTCCCCTACTTTGTAAGAGATGTCTATGTAATACTTATAGACATAGATGACATCTTTAAAATATTTTGGAGCAATATCCATGTCAGGAAATATCGTAAACACAACCGATGCCAACTTTGAAGCAGACGTTTTACAATCTGAAACTCCTGTACTTGTCGATTTTTGGGCAGGTTGGTGTGCACCATGTAAAGCCATTGCACCTGTACTTGAAGTTTTATCTGATGAATACCAAGGTAAAGTAAAAATCGTTAAAGTTGACGTAACTGCATGTGAAGCAACCGCAGTAAATTATAACATTCGCAACATTCCAGCATTGCTCATGTTTAAAAATGGCGAAGTTGTAGCACAACAAATCGGTGCGGTACCTAAGTCTAAATTGACTGCATTCATCGACGAAAACATCTAATTCAGTGTTTAAGCTTTCGTTATTCTTCAAAAATACGCTATAAAAATATGGCGTATTTTTCTTCTATACATTGACAATTTTAAAGTTCTCACTTATATTCCATGCATAAGAAATTTTGGGGTTTATTCCAATTTCTTACAACACAACACATAAGATCGCCGCTCGGCAACAGAAATTGTTTTACACATTTCTCCTCGAAAGAACTAATTAGATTCTGAGTTTTGTTATTGTGCAAATACAATTACACTCACCTATTGTACTGCGGGCGACTTTTGCTTCTTTCTATTATCTCTGTGTACCACACATCCTTAAATCAATCTGACCATCTATGAACTTAACTGAACTCAAGAAAAAACCGATTGGCGAACTCATTAAGATTGCGGAGTTTATGGGCCTTGAAGGAATGGCTCGTAACCGTAAACAAGACATTATTTTTGCCATCTTAAAACGCCATGCAATGAATGGCGAAGAAATTTTTGGTGATGGTGTTCTAGAAATTTTGTCTGATGGGTTTGGCTTCTTACGCTCGGCTGCTGGCTCTTACCTTGCAGGACCAGATGATATCTATGTGAGCCCGTCACAAATTCGCCGTTTTAACCTTAGAACTGGCGACACCATTACTGGTACAATTCGCCCACCAAAAGAAGGCGAACGCTATTTTGCTTTACTTAAAGTAAATCAAATTAACTATGACACACCTGAGAATTCACGTAATAAAATCTTATTTGAAAATTTAACACCTTTATTCCCGACTGAACAATTGATCATGGAATTAGGCAATGGTTCAACTGAGGATTTAACCGCACGTGTAGTTGATTTGATCGCACCGATTGGTAAAGGTCAACGTTCAATCATTGTTGCACCGCCAAAAGCCGGTAAAACAATGTTATTACAAAACATTGCACAATCTATCGTACGTAATAACCCTGAATGCTTCCTGATCGTTCTTCTCATTGATGAACGTCCTGAAGAAGTCACAGAAATGGAACGTACAGTACGTGGTGAAGTCGTTGCATCTACATTTGATGAATCACCTGCTCGTCATGTACAAGTTGCTGAAATGGTGATTGAAAAAGCAAAACGCCTCGTCGAACATAAAAAAGATGTCGTGATTTTACTCGATTCAATCACACGTCTCGCACGTGCTTATAACACGGTTATTCCTTCGTCAGGTAAAGTACTGACAGGTGGTGTAGATGCACATGCTTTAGAGCGTCCAAAACGTTTCTTTGGTGCGGCACGTAATATTGAAGAAGGTGGCTCTCTCACCATCATTTCTACTGCCTTGATTGAAACAGGCAGTAAAATGGATGAAGTGATCTATGAAGAATTCAAAGGTACAGGTAACCAAGAGATTACACTTGATCGCCGTATTGCTGAAAAACGCGTCTTCCCTGCAATGAATATCAAAAAATCAGGTACTCGTCGTGAAGAACGCTTAATGAGCGAAGAAAATCTACGCAAGGTTTGGATTTTACGTAAACTTTTACATACACAAGATGAATTAGCAGCGATGGAATTCCTACTTGACCGTATGAAAGAAACGAAGACCAACGATGATTTCTTTGATCAGATGAAGCGTAAAGCCACTAACTAAAATTTTATTTATCTTAAGAAGGCTATCTATAACGATAGCCTTTTTATTTGGTTGACTTTATTTACATAAAATTACACATACCATTGTAGATTGTTAATATGTATTACAAGCTATTGAATATTAATATTTTTAAATATTAATCCTTATATTTTTTAAGCAGTTAGATAGTAATAAACCAATATAAACACTCAAATTAATTGTAAATACCTGTTAAAAAAACGTCATTTTCTAGTCATTTTTGCCATTTTTTTGATTTTGGGCAGTAGCAATTCTAAATGCGCAGTGATAGCATATTCGCATACCAGTTAGACTGCTATGCACAAAGCAAAAAACAGGCTAACTTGGGTTTTTTGTCTCAATTTATTTTATGAGAGTGATGCCATGTTATTCAAAAAAATCGCTATTGCTGCTGCAGTTGCTACTACTTTAGCTTTCGTTGGTTGTGCTAAAAAAACTGAAGAAGCTGCTGCTGACGCAAACGCTGCTGCTTCTCAAGCTGTAGAAGCTGCTTCTGAAGCTACTGCTGCTGCTGACGCTGCTGCTGCTTCTGCTGCAACTGACGTTGCTGCTGCTTCTGCTGCAACTGATGCTGCTGCTGACGCTACTGCTGCTGCTTCTGCTGCAACTGATGCTGCTGCTGACGCTACTGCTGCTGCTTCTGCTGCAAAATAATAATCACTTTAGATTATTATCAGAAAAAGAGAACCTTTGGTTCTCTTTTTTTATATCTTAAATTTAAAGATCAGAACCCAAAATACTCAATATTCAAAAGTATCAATATCAAAAACCTACTCTTAAGCTATACATATACATATTTTTTAAAAACTTAAGCTTTTTCTGAAATCCAATACACTTTTGAATATAACTGAACAGATAGGGAACCCTCCTACCTTCTTTCCATATCAAACTCAAAAAATTTCAATCAATACTTAACATCTGATATAAAAAAAGCCCTGTCATGTATACAGGGCTTTTTTTATAATAGAGAAAATTAATCCTCTTGTTCAGTACCAACACGTTGTCTAAATTTCTGACCCGCACGGAAAGTCACAACACGGCGTGCAGAAATTGGAATCTCTTCCCCAGTTTTTGGATTACGACCAGGGCGCTGACGTTTGTCACGCAATTCAAAATTACCAAATCCTGAAAGTTTCACTTGTTCGCCAGCAATCAATGCTTGGCTAATTTCATCAAAGAATAACTCAACCATTTGTTTTGCTTCACGACGATTTAAACTCGTAAGCTCACTTAAATGATCAGCCATTTCTGCTTTTGTTAATGCTGTCATGAGGCCCTCAATGTCGCTTCATAAGTGTCTTGCAACACTTGTATAATGTTGTCCATACCAGATTTTATTTCAGCATCTTCAAGTGTACGCGTTGCATGTTGCCATAATAATGCAAATGCTAGAGAGCGCTTGCCTTCTGCCACACCTTGACCTGTGTACACATCGAATAACCAAGTTGAGTCTAAGAGCTCACCACCCGTTTTTTCGATAAGTTGCTGAATTTCACTGACATTAATCTTATCACTAATTAAAACAGCAATATCACGTCTAACCGATGGAAATCGTGATAATTCTGTAAAATTAGATACATAAGTTTGCAAAACAACCAATTGATCGAGTTCTGCAACCCAAGTTGTTGCCAAATCTAGTTCATTTTCCAATGATGGATGTAAACGACCTAAATAACCAATCGATTTTCCAGCAACTAATATTTCAGCAGATTGTCCAGGATGCAACCATTCGCGCTCAGAACGCACATATTCAACCTGTACACGCGCAGCAGCAAGTAATTCCTCTACTTCACCTTTAAAGTCAAAGAAATCCATTGCTTGTGGTTTACCATGCCATGATTCAGCTTGTTTAGCACCTGTGGCAATCATTGCCAATGTAGGAATCTGTTTAAGATCATCAATACCTTGTGCATCTTGATAATCAAAACGTAAGCCTAACTCAAAGAAACGCACACGGCTTTGTTGACGATTCACATTGTATTGTACACATGGAATCAAACTCGACAACAAAGTTGAACGCATAACAGCAAGATCACTTGAAATCGGGTTTGCTAAAGCCAAAGGATTTACTTGTGAATTCAACTGTTTTTCAAGTTTTAAATCTGCAAAGCTAAAGCTAATCGCTTCTTGGTAACCTAAAGTCACCAAAGTTTGACGTAATTGTGGCAATTCAAATTGATCTTGATGTTTCGCTAATTTCACATCAATCACAGGCAGACTCATTTGAATATTGTCATAACCATGAATACGCGCTACTTCTTCGATTAAGTCTTGATAGATCACCATATCATAACGGTGCGATGGTGGTACAACCACCCACTCACCTTGCGCTTTTACAGTCACGTCACAACCTAAACGTTGCAATGCATCGGTAATAAAGTCAGAGGCAACGGTATAACCTAATAACTGATCCACTTGTGCCTGATTCAGTTCAATCGCTTCACGTTTTGGCAATAAATCCGCTTGTTCAGCTACAGTGATTGGACCAAATTCACCACCTGCGAGTTCTTGAATTAACTGTGATGCACGATGCATCGCAAGCATTGGCAATTCAAAATCTACACCACGTTCATAACGTTGTGATGCATCGGTATGTAAACCGAAACTACGGGCACGACCTGCAATATGAATAGGTTCAAAGAATGCTGATTCAAGGAAAATTTCAGTCGTTTCATCAGACACCGCTGAAGATAAACCACCCATGATGCCTGCAATTGCTAATGCTTTGGCATCATCTGCAATGACCATGACATTTTCAGAAAGCTCAACTTCTTGCTCATTTAACAATACGAGCTTTTCATTCGCAGTGGCTTGACGAACATGCACTGAACCTTGAACTTTCCCCCCATCAAAGGCATGTAAAGGTTGACCAAGTTCCATCAATACATAGTTGGTAATATCCACCAAGATGCTGTGCTGACGAATACCTGAACGAGCAAGCGCTTGTTCCATCCATGTAGGTGTAGGCGCTTTGGTATTGACATTTTTGATCACACGACCTAAATAACGTGGGCAACCTTCGGTTGTCACTACAACTTGCTTCTGATCTGCAATCGTTGCCGCAACTTCTTTAATTTCGGGTGCGGTTACAGCAAGTTGATTAATCACCCCAATTTCACGCGCAATACCACGGATACTAAAACAGTCACCACGGTTTGGGGTGATACTGATATCAATGACATTATCATCTAAATTTAAATATTCACGGATATTCGTACCAACTGGTGCATCATCAGGAAGTTCTAACAGACCATCAATTTTATCTTCAAGATCAATTTCCGAAGCACCACACAACATGCCTTGTGATTCGATACCACGCAGTTTGCCTTTCTTAATTTTGAAATCGCCGGGAAGCACTGCGCCAATCGTTGCAACAGGTGCTTTCATGCCTGCACGTACGTTTGGTGCACCACATACAATTTGTAATGGCTCACCTGAACCAATATTGACTGTAGTTACACGCAAACGGTCGGCATCGGGATGTTGTTCAACTGTCAGTACTTCACCCACAACCACACCTGTAAATGCTTTAGCCGCAGGTGTTAAATCATCGATCTCAAGACCCAACATGGTGAGTTGGTCAGATAAAGTTTCGCTATCAATAGCAGGGTTTACCCACGTGCGTAGCCAATTTTCGCTAATTTTCATTTCAAAAAACCTATTATTTCTAAATTTCCAATCCCTCTTCAACTTCGCTTTTTAGCAGCGAAGGCCCCTTCATCTCATGTTAAAGAACACCCCTCTCCTTTCAGGAGAGGTTAGGGAGAGGTATAAATTTGTTAAGCAAATTGGCGTAAGAAACGCACATCATTTTGATAGAACATACGTAAGTCATTGATGCCATAACGTAACATCGCAAAACGCTCTACCCCTAAACCAAAAGCAAAACCTTTATATTTCTCAGGATCAATGCCCGCAGCTTGTAGTACATTTGGATGCACCATACCGCAACCTAAAACTTCAAGCCATTTGCCACGTTCATCCATAATATCTACTTCAGCACTTGGCTCTGTAAATGGGAAATAAGAAGGGCGGAAACGTACTTTTAAATCTTTTTCAAAGAATTCATTTAAAAGATTCACCAATAAACCTTTTAGTTCAGCAAAGCTGGTATTTTCTGCAACGTATAAACCTTCGATTTGATGAAACATCGGTGAATGAGTTTGATCCGAGTCACAACGATAAACACGACCCGGGCAAACGATACGAATCGGTGGTTGTTGCGTTTCCATAGTACGAATTTGTACACCTGATGTGTGTGTACGTAGCAAATGTGTCGCATCAAAATAGAACGTATCATGCATCGCACGCGCAGGATGATGTCCCGGAATGTTTAATGCTTCAAAGTTATGGTAGTCATCTTCTACTTCAGGACCCGTCGCAACCGTAAATCCAGCTTTAGTAAAGAATTGACAAATACGCTCTTGAACTTGCGTCACAGGATGAATGCTACCAATAGTTTGCCCACGACCTGGCAAAGTAATATCAATCGTTTCACTTGCAAGCTTTTGTTCTAGTGCTGCTTTTTGTAATGCTGCTTGACGCTCAGTTAAGGCAGCGTTGATTGCTTCACGTACCGCATGAATTTGCGCACCAAAAGCTTTACGCTCTTCGGGATCCATTTTACCCAACGACTTAGATTGTTCCGCAAGCTGGCTTTTTTTCCCTGTAAATTGCACTCGCACTTGGTCGAGTGTAGCAAGGTCTTGAGCTGCTGCAATCGCAGCGAGCGCTTCAGTGGTCAGGGCTTCCAGTGACATAGTAACTCTCAAAGCAACAATTTAGAAAATAATATAACTGCATATTCTAACAGTTTTTATGCAGATGGATGAAGCTTCATAAACAGGAAAATCAAATTAGTATTTTTAAGTATAAAAAGTATAAGATAATCAGAATTTCATAAGAATGATGTCACCGAGATCAAGAACACATGGCACTTGACCCAATTTGGAAGCAACAACTCACGCTTGTCACTTATGGCAACGAATTTTTGTCCCAAGATTTAAGCTTTAATCAATGGGTCAATCACGCTATTTTTAATCAACACCGTCTGTATTTTCGAGATTTACTCAATCAACATTTATTGGCACAACATTTTCAAATATGGCTAGAAGGCTTAAAAAGACAAGGGGTTTATCGCCTTAGCTTACATAGCTCAAGCCTACTCAATGACGAAAAAAATCCAAATGCGAATGTAGAGCTCTTAGCAACGCCACACTTTATTATTAGTCATCATAAGCAACAGCATACAGCTTGGATTTTAGGTAAAGAATTGGCTGAATGGTACACTGCGGACAATGATTATGAAGTGCCGACAGCCCAACACAATAGTACCCGTCAGGAAACATTTTGGCGTTTTGAACTCAGCACAAAATATAATAAACCCATTGAGCAAGATTTAGCACAGCCGAATTGGGATGATATTCAGGTGTACACGGACAACGAGCTCTTTAATAGTAAATATGCACAAGGTTTTATTGAACCAAGTACAGTAACACTCCCTTATTTAGGTTTGAGTAAAGCTCAGTCTGCTCAAGAAAATACCAACAATCTTGCCTTATTTCCAAGTGCCTACTCAGCAGATTATGCACATGAAACGTTACATCGCTTAGAAGCTTTATCGACTTTTATTCAAAATAAAATGCAATATTCTTCAAATGATTTAGAACAAGAAATGAGTCCAGAAGAGCGAATGAATTTACGTCATTTTTCACAGAAACTTGATAATTTATACAGCAAATTTATTACCAAAGTTGCCAACCATTATCAATCAGCACGTTTAACGCCGAAACAAGCACCATCACCGTTTGAGGCAACAGGCACTGAAAATAAACAGCAACGTTTTAGTCAAAATTCGGAGTCCAAAGTTGGTAAATCAGGAGTTATGACTTTAATTGTCATGACTATTTTGATTTGTATCGCAGCATATTATTTTGGCTTGTAAATTTGCATTTTCAATAAAATCAAACCTTGTGAGCAAGCAGCATTAAAGTTGCTTCCTCACTTCCATCAATGCAAAACCTAACAGATTTAAACCTTTCCATTGCAATGGTTTTTCAGCATTTTTATCATCCGCAGCTAAACCAATGCCCCAAATTTTATCGACAGGCGATGCTTCGACCAACACACGATTTCCTGTGTCCAATAAATACTTTTTCAATTCCGCATTTTGCGAAAACTTCGCTAAATTACCTTGCACCACAATATCAAAACGATGCTTTAGCCATACATCTTCCTGATAATTTTTGACTTTTCGTCCCAAAGCTTTGGCTTCATTAGGATGATTTGCCTGAATAATGTTTTGAAAAATCTCTTCGTCCGCAAACAACCGCGCTTTTTGCGCCATCATAAAATGTTCAGCCGTTTTATATTCGATTCCATCGACCTGAAAAGCCGCAGGATACCATTGGCTAAAACAGCTTTTATCCACAAGATCTTGTTGCTTGGGCGTATGCCCCCAAAAGCAAAGATATTTAAAGTTTTTTCCCTTTCTAAGGTCTTCTTGTAAATCTGTTAAATAGCGTTGATCTGACATATTATTATCCACTCTTGAGAAGATTCCACTGATAAAAAACTTCTGAAATTCCCTCACCATACTCAGGAATCGTTTGTTCATCTACCTAAATACCACCCATTTTTTCATAAAAATAGCGGCTTAAATTTTTATTCAAAACACCTAATCGTAAAATAGAATATTGATCTGGCTGTAAAGATTGATAGAACTGCTCAAACATAGCACGACCAATACCTTGCCCATGGATTCTTTTCAACAAATAAAATGCATGAATTTCTGCTATCGTTTGCTCAGGATTTAAATAACCATCTAAAAAACCGAAAATGACATCATCTTTCTCATACACCGTAATTCGATGCTGTTGATCAACAATTAACTTTTGCCAAAGTTGCTTACACCCCTCTGCACTTCGACTATCTAAAACTTCTTGTCTAATCATGCCTGTATAGGTCTCATGCCAACTATGTACATGATCTTGTGCAATCTGTTCAGCCTCATCAAGTGTTGCAACATGAAAAAAGTAGCAAAAAAGCTACTTTTAATCATCTAATTTTTATCAATTAGTTAATTGGTTTTAACACGATGGTAATTTTATGCTCATCTGCATGTTGATTAATATAATGATTAATTGAAGCAACTTCGCCTTCAACTTCTGCATCTGCCCCATAAACTATTTTTAAATATTCACCTTCTCTCGGTAAGACATCTAAGTTAACATCTATTGTCCCTTGATCTAAACCTTGAATTGCAACAAGCATATGAAGCTCCTGATTTTATTATCGTTCTAATGTATTTGATTCAACTTTAAACAACTAGAATATTCCTGTTGATATTGTGTATATCTTGAGCAGTTTTAATCTTCATCATATTCGAGATCATCTTCATTGATATTCATAAAGTCTGGCGGTGGTGTTTCTTTAAACTGTACCGCTTGAATCATTTTTTGATTCAATAATTGAGCTTTTGCGACTCGATGCATACCATCCATCACTCGTCTATCTGCACATAAAATAATGGGATAACTTAGATTGGCATCTTGAATCAATTGAATATGCTCAATGATTTGTTGTGTCGTTGGATGTGTATCTGGGATGCCAATACGCTTCGCTGAGTTCTTGAATATCTACTAACTCAATATTTTGAATAGGAAAATTTTAAATCAATTCAATGAGATGATGTACATCCCAAATCAGCGTGTCTTCACCAACTTGGCAGAAATGATATTGTTTTCTCATTATTTTTTACGCATGCTATTACACAATCAAAAAGCATAATAACAGGAAAAAACACATGTATTTGGAAAGGGCTTATCGCCAAGTCGCTTTAGTGAGTTATGGCAATGAATTTTTGAGCGGCTCTGTCGATTCCGAAATTTTAGATCGCCATCCACTCCTTTTTACTCATTTTCCGATTTTACGTGATCTAGACACAGGGACTTTATTGGCTGGCTCAGGCTCACATCTACTCAATCATCTTAAAACTCAAGGGCTTTTTAAAATCAGCTTACATCTTGCTGCAGATGTATTAGAAGATATTACCGAATCTAAAATATTCGATCTAAAAACCACTGAAAATGACTTTTGTATTGTCTGTCATTTTCCAAACCAAATCTTTAAAGTTTTGATCTATGCTGAGGAAGAGCCACTTTGGCAAGAATATGATGAAAATGGATTTCCACAGCAATCAAACTATAATAATTATCATGACAGTGTTGAAAACTACGTCTTAATGGATATATCTCATGATTATTCAGACAAAATTTTAGCAGATCTACAAGCTTTCTCATGGCAATCTTTTTATGATGATTATCAAAACTCCATCTACGCCTTTGAGATTTCCAAACGTTATGGAACCTTTCCTGTTCCATTAACAGAAAGTAATTGTTATGAAGGTAATTATTATCAAAAACAAGAACAGTTTCCTTTATTACCTTTTAGCTTAAAACGCAATTATGCCAGTAATTTAATCATCAATGCTGCCGCACTCACGCATGCTTTTCATGTTGAATCTCATGCTAAAAATGAATATGCAGCATATTGGCATATGTCTGAAAATGAAAGAAAAGAGTTTTCAAAAGCATCCCAGACCTTAGATGAGCTTTTCCCAATTTTGTTAAAGCATAGTGCTAATCACCATCAAGAGGCTGTACTCAATTCACAAACACAGCGATTTACACCCTTGATTACACCACCCACAATCATAGCAAAATCACAAGATGATTCAGCTCACGATTCAAATATAACGAACACTGAACATATCGCGTTAGATGAAACACCGTCTGCATTTCACTGGGTTGGACTCATCAAGTTTTTATGGTTTATGTTGTGGTGTTATTGTGCTCTATGGACATTGGCATATTTCACAGTACATTGGGGGAATATTTTCATTATTATCATTGCGTTATTTTATGCATTATACAAAGCCCTTAAAATAAAAGATGATCAATCAATATAAAATCAATCCATAAAAAAGACCGCAAAATAGCGGTCTTTTTCAATCATCAATGATGATTATGCAGCCAATGCACCTTTCGCTTTTTCAGCTAAAGCAGCAAATGCAACTGCGTCATGCATAGCGATGTCAGCAAGTACGCGACGGTCGATGATCACTTGCGCTTTTTTCAAGCCAGAAATCATACGGCTGTACGATAAACCATTTTGACGTGCGCCCGCATTGATACGTGCAATCCACAAAGCGCGGAATTGACGTTTCTTTTGACGACGGTCACGGTAAGCGTATTGACCTGCTTTGATTACCGCTTGGAACGCTACACGATAAACACGTGAACGCGCGCCATAGTAACCTTTAGCACGAGCAAGAATTTTTTTATGACGGCGATGAGCCTGTACACCACGTTTTACACGAGCCATTTATAATCTCCTTAGATGTATGGGCACATACGACGAACTGAATTCATGTCACTTACGTGAACCATGACACAACCGCGCAATTGACGAATACGTTTAGCAGATTTTTTGGTCAAAATGTGGCGTTTGAACGCTTGTTTACGCTTGAAACCGTTAGCAGTCGCTTTGAAACGCTTAG
This sequence comes from Acinetobacter sp. 251-1, assembly GCF_030329305.1. Classification (NCBI taxonomy): domain Bacteria; kingdom Pseudomonadati; phylum Pseudomonadota; class Gammaproteobacteria; order Moraxellales; family Moraxellaceae; genus Acinetobacter; species Acinetobacter sp. 251-1. The sequence goes on from NZ_JACANS010000003.1 coordinate 31,812, forward strand.
CTGCACCACGGCGAGTTTTTAACTTAGCCATAACAACCTCTTTAAACACCTGTTCGGCATGTTCGCACCATTGCGAGACAACCTGCAGGTAAGGGAGGCAATATTCTAAATCATCTGCGTATAAAACAAAAGCAATAACTTTTAAATTTAACTTTAAAACAGATGCAATGGCATGTACGCTTAAAATGATATTTCTAACCTAAACAATAAATACTTCAAAAAAATTTCCTTATAATCATCACATCATGATAATTTTGGAACATTATGAACCCTGCACAGGATGCATTCGCAGCGCTCCGCTACCGAGATTTCTCTATCGTCACCATTAACCAATTTTGTTTAACTTTAGCGATTTTGATTCAGGAAATTATTGTTGCTTATTCTTTATATCAAATTACCAAAGATCCCCTAACACTTGGTTTAATTGGTTTAGCTGAAGCAATTCCTTTCATCGCGCTTTCATTATGGGGTGGTTATTTCGCGGATAAATTCAACAAACAAATCATTATGAAAATTTGTTTATTTTTCGCCTTTCCTCTTCCACTGGTTTTATGGTGGTTATTTCATAGCTATGATCATGGGCATATCGGGATTCAGACATTATCATGGGGAATTTATGCCGTTATTTTTGGATTAGGTACAATTCGTGGTTTTTACAATCCCTCTGCAACATCGCTAAAGCCATTTCTCATTCCACGTGAGTTATATGCCAATGGTGCAACATGGACAACAATTGGTTGGCAAAGTGGCGTCATTATCGGTCCAATGCTCGGTGGTTTTATGTTGGCATGGCTCGGACGAGAAACCAGTTTATTATCGGTTGCTGTTTTACTGTTTATTTGCTTTTTCCTGATTTCACTTCTTAAAAAGCGCATTTTTCCTACGATGGAAAAAGATAATTTATGGGATAGTTTAAGTGAAGGTTTCCGTTTTATCTGGAAAACTAAAATCGTATTGTGGGCGATTTCACTTGATCTCGTATCTGTATTGTTCGGTGGTGTGATTGCTCTACTCCCGATATTTGCTGAAGATATTTTAAAAGTTGGTCCTGAAGGTTTAGGTTATTTACGTGCTGCTCCGTCTATTGGTGCACTTATCACCATGATTGCCCTCACTAAATTTCCACCGACACATCATGCATGGCGCAATATGTTACTTGCAGTCGCTGGTTTTGGTGTATTCACGCTTGTTTTTGCATTTTCAAATACACTTTGGCTTTCTCTTTTTGCTTTAGCCATGACGGGTGCATGTGACAGTATCTCAGTCGTCGTACGTCAAACTATTTTACAAGTGTATCCACCTGAAAATATGCGTGGTCGTGTTGCTGCGGTAAATGGCATGTTTGTATCCAGCAGTAATGAACTGGGTGCTTTTGAGTCAGGTCTTGCAGCCAAATATATGGGAACGATTGCTGCTACTGTTTTTGGTGGTTGTATGACGATGGTTGTCGTTGCGATCAGTTGGGCAAAAACACAGGACTTATTCAAAGTCGATATTACCCAAGGTCATGATGATTTAAGAAAATAAACAGATATATTTTAAAGGGTAAATATTCATTTTGCCCTTTTTTATGGATGATTTATACTCCATTTTTCTCATTATTTTTACAATTTAAGATTTATTTTATGAAAATTAAAACTTTGATTTTACTGAGCAGTATTTTATGTGGCTATTCCTATGCCGATATCAATCTAAATAACAGCCCCAAAGAGGTTAAAGTACAACCTAGCGGCATTAGTTGGCTTAGAACTCCAAATATTGAATTTGAAGACACTGATCTAAAAGGTAAATCTCGTCAATTGCTTGCACATTTATATGTAAATGAGATAGGCAAAGTGACTCAAGTCGAAATCATCAAAAGTACAGGCTTAGATCGTTTGGATCGAAAAATAAGTTCATCCTTAAAAAGTGCAAGATTTAAGCCGTATATAGAGAATGGTCAAGCCTCTTCATTCATTGCTGAAATACCTATTAATCTGAATACTAACTCTCCAAGTAGTATTTCACCTGAATGCAAAATAAAACTTCATTCAAATGCTTATGATGCTCAACACAAAGGCGAAAAAACCTCATTTAAATATGAACAAACTTTGCGATCTATCTACTTAGACAGAAATCTGTTCACTAAAACCAGTCCATCTATCTCCGTATCATTCACGATGAAAAAAAATACGATAACCCATCCAGAGATTAAAGAGATAGAAAGCTCTGGTAATCGATATATCGATGAACAAATCAAACAAATCATCTCCAATACCGCAGTTCAATCTAAAAAATCATGGTTTCCATTTTTTAAAATGACTGCTACAGATCAAATTCGTCTCGATAGCAGTGATTGTGAAAATGATTAAGCAATTAAAATAATCCTATATACAACAGGTAGATAAAAATATATCTGCCTGTCTTTGCTAGCGTGACAATCAATAAAAATCGCCAAAAACTTTCTTTCAGCAATCCAGCAATTAAAGTAATTGGATCTCCAATAATCGGCATCCAACTGAGAAATAACGACCAAAACCCATATTTTTGATAAGTCTTTTCGGCTTTTAACATATTCTGTTCAGTTACAGGAAACCATTTTTTATGTTTAAATTGCTCTATTTTTAAACCCAAGTACCAATTTATACACGAACCTAATATATTCCCTATAGATGCAATTAAAACCAATCCAAAAACTGAATATTTCTCTTGAGCTAATAAGCCAACTAACACTGCTTCAGACTGTAAAGGAAGTAAAGTCGCTGCACCAAACGCAGATAAAAACAGTAAAAAATATGCCATAAAATCAATCAAGATCCATGATCTAACCTATAAGCCTAGTGATTTTTTAGTTTTTAAATATTGAACATTTGCAGCAATAATTGCCACAATTATCACCACTATACGCGCCCAAGAATAACGCTGAGCAATCGGATCAATCAGGGCACGTAATGCCGATCTATCTTGCACTTTCACATCAGGTAATAAATTTTGAATATGAACCACTTCCACAACATACAACACTGAACATAGGGCGATCCCCATAATTATGCACCAATAAATTTTAGGATTTTTTTCTAAAATAAGGGTGAGATTTAAAAAGAATGCTTTCATCGTTCATATCCAACATTAAAAAACCACCGTAGCAGGTGGTTCAGCAGTGTAGCATATTCTGGTTTTAGACTTTGATCGATAATGCACGCTGTACTGCGGGACGTGCCGTCATACGTTCTACATACGCTTTCACATAAGGATAATCATCTAAATTAATTTGTTGCCACTCATGACGTAAGATCCAAGGTAAGATCGCCATATCAGCAATTGAATATTCTCCTGCGACAAATTTTTGCCCAATTAATTGCTTGTTTAAAACTGAATATAAGCGTTGCGTTTCACTCACAAAACGATCTATAGCATAAGGCACTTGCTCTTTAGCAAAACGACTAAAATGATGGTTCTGTCCTAACATTGGACCAAACCCGCCCATTTGCCACATCAACCATTGCTCTACTTCAACACGATCCTGTTCGTTTTCAGGATAATATAATCCTGTTTTACGACCTAAATATTGTAAAATTGCACCTGATTCAAAAACTGAAATCGCCTCACCATTTGGTCCATTTTGATCAACAATCGCAGGAATTTTATTATTTGGCGAAATACGTAAAAAATCAGGTTGAAATTGATCATTTTCCAAAATATTAATTGGAAAAATTTGATAATCTAAGCCCATTTCCTCAAGTGCAATGGTTATTTTATGTCCATTGGGTGTTCCCCAATAATAAAGATCAATCATTTTAAAATTATTCTCCATACACCGTAGATGGTGGCTCTTTACACACCTTAATAGATTTAAAAAGAAACAACAAGTTTTGCAAATTAAAAATAATTTCCTATAATTATCATATATATAAAAAGTTTATTTAAAAAAATAGATATTTTACTTGAATTTTTTAAACTCAAACACATATTAATTATTGTGTTAGAAATGACGATTTTTAACATTCTGTCGATGTTTATACATGGCAGGTTTAATTTTATCTTCTTATTTTTAAAACTTTGCTGACCTCAGGAGGTTCTAATCATGAGTAATCTAAATCTTCATCCTTTATTTCGTCGTAGCATTGGATTTGACCGTTTAAATGATTTTATTGACTACGCCATGCAAAGTGATGCACCCAACTACCCTCCATATAACATAGAGAAATCTGGTGAAAACCGTTATCGCATTGTGGTGGCTACCGCAGGTTTTAGCCTAGAGGAATTAGGACTGAGTCTAGAAAATCAGTTACTTACCATTTCAGGTAAACCTGAGGCTGTTCAGAAAGAAACAACTGAATATCTGCATAAAGGAATCGCGCGTCGTGCCTTTAAATTGTCTTTACGCTTAGATGAACATATTGAAGTTCAACAAGCTGATTATGAGAATGGTTTATTGATCATTGACTTGGAACGAATCATACCAGAAGAAAAACTTCCACGCGAAATCCCAATTGGTAAGAAAAAACTTTTACTTGATCAGCCTGAATCTACAGACAAAACTGTAAGTATTGAGTAATTATGCTTTAAATCAAAAAAGCCCTGCTATTCGAGCAGGGCTTTTTTGATCATTGGATGATTACTTTTTCTTTTTAGGACCAAGTAACATACCCATTTGACGACCTTCCATTTTTGGTGCTTGTTCAACAACACCACTTTCAGCCACATCAGCCTCAATTTTTTGTAATTGAGCCAAACCTAACTGTTGGTGAGCCATTTCACGACCACGGAAACGTAGAGTAATTTTGACTTTGTTGCCTTCTTCAAGGAATTTCAGAATAGCACGCAACTTAACGTTGTAATCACCAACATCTGTACCAGGACGCAATTTGATTTCTTTAACTTGCACTTGATGCTGTTTCTTCTTAGCATCTTTTTGCTTTTGCTTTAAATCAAATAAATGCTTGTTAAAGTCCATGATTTTACAAACAGGCGGTTCTGCATTTGCCACAATCTCAACAAGGTCAAGATCTGCGTCTTCAGCAGCACGCAACGCTTCTGCAAGCGTCACAATGCCTTTTTGTTCTCCATCTGCAGCAACGAGACGGACTTCTTTTGCCTTAATCTCGTCGTTTAATGCAGGACGATTGCTTTTAGCACCTTGTTGTTGGTTACGGTCAGGCTGTTTAATCTTTCTTACTCCACAATATACCGGCCACGTTCGGCAACGGCTGCTTTCACTAAGTCAACAAATGCATCAATTGACATAGTCCCTAAATTTTTTCCAGAACGGGTACGAACATTAACCGTACCTTCTTCCACTTCACGGTCCCCAAGTACCAATAAGTATGGAATACGCTCTAATGTACGCTCACGAATCTTAAAGCCGATTTTCTCATTTCTCAAGTCTGAAATCGCTCGAATGCCATTTTCTTTGAGTTTTGCAACTACATTTTCACATGCTGCTGCTTGAGAATCGGTAATATTCATCACACATGCTTGGACTGGTGCCAACCATGGTGGCATAAAGCCTGCGTAGTGTTCAATAAGTATACCAATAAAACGTTCAAAACTGCCAAGAATTGCACGGTGTAACATCACAGGATGGTCACGATCGTTATCTTCTGTTACATATGAGGCATCTAAACGTAACGGCAAGTTAAAGTCACACTGAATTGTACCGCATTGCCAGATCCGACCTAAGCAGTCTTTCAATGAAAATTCAATCTTAGGACCATAGAAGGCACCCTCACCTGGCTGTTCCTCCCAATCTAGACCTGCTTCGTCTAAAGCATCTGCTAAAGATTTTTCTGCAACATCCCAAAGCTCATCTGCACCTACACGTTTTTCAGGACGAGTAGACAATTTCATTTGAACTTCTTCAAAGCCGAAGTCTTTATACACATCTAAAGTAAGTTTAATAAAGTCTGCAACTTCTTTACCAATTTGTTCAGTGGTACAGAAGATATGTGCATCATCTTGGGTAAAGCCACGTACACGCATAATGCCGTGTAATGAACCTGATGGTTCGTTACGGTGACATGAACCGAACTCTGCCAAACGAATTGGAAGATCACGGTAAGATTTCAAACCTTGGTTGAAAACTTGCACATGACATGGGCAGTTCATTGGTTTTACAGCATAGTTACGACTTTCTGAATGCGTCGTAAACATGTTTTCAGCATAGTTAGCAGCGTGACCCGATTTTTCCCAAAGTGTAAAGTCTACAATTTGCGGCGTTTTAATTTCTTGATAACCATTGTCTTGTTGAATTTTACGCATGTACTGTTCAAGTACTTGGTAAATCGTCCAACCATTGGCATGCCAGAACACCATACCAGGCGCTTCTTCTTGCATATGGAACAAGTCTAAAGCTTTCCCAATTTTACGATGGTCACGTTTTTCAGCTTCTTCAATACGCTTGATGTAAGCAGCTAATTCTTTTTTGTCCGCCCAAGCTGTACCATAAATACGCTGAAGCTGTTCATTCTTCGCATCACCACGCCAGTATGCACCTGACATTTTAGTGAGCTTGAATGATTTTAAAAACTTAGTATTGGGCACGTGTGGACCACGACACATGTCAACGTATTCTTGATGATAGTACAAGCCCATTTGAGTTTCGTCAGGCATATCATCAATTAATCGTAATTTATAATCTTCACCACGCTCAGTAAAGATTTTGATAACCTCTGCACGAGGGGTCATTTTTTTAATGACATCATAATCTTCATCGATCAGCTTTTTCATGCGTGCTTCGATGGCAGCCATATCTTCTGGTGTAAATGGCTTTGAACTAAAGATGTCATAATAAAAACCATCTTCAATCACAGGGCCAATCACCATTTTGGCTTCTGGGAAAAGTTGTTTTACCGCATGTCCCACCAAGTGCGCACATGAGTGACGAATGATTTCTACACCTTCTGGATTTTTAGGTGTAATAATTTCAAGTGTGGCATCTTCGGTAATGAAATCACTTGCATCCACTAAACGACCATTGACTTTACCTGCGACTGTATTTTTAGCAAGTCCAGGTCCAATACTTTGTGCAACTTCCATGACAGAAACGGCTTGGTCAAAAGTTTTTTGATCGCCATTTGGCAATGTGATAATAGGCATAAGAAAAAATCCTTAAGGAGTGATGCCCCGTACAATAGAGCATATCACCGCGAGATTATGATCGAGCGAAGCTCAAAAGATAAAATCGGTGGAACAAATAAAAAGTGCGGATAATTTTACACCTTAAATGATGATTGATAAACCTCTTAACGCAGATATAACGCGTTGGTCTATTTTTTTTGAAACAAATGACTAAAAATAAAAATACAGTGATATGTTTATCACTTTAAAGAAAAACTAGAGTTTCAAATCTCCATCTAAGACTAAAAAAGGCAAATGATGAAAAAGCTCAACAAGAAAATTAAACTTATAAGTACAAGTGTTGTTATATCTATGGCATTGAGTGCATGTGGAGGTGGAAGTTCTAATGATGGAAATTCTGCTGCCACTAATCCAACCCATCCCACAACACCGACCAATCCAACTACACCCACTACCCCAACAAATATTGAATGTGTCAATGGTATTCCTAAGAATTTAAAGACAACGGGTTCAGGTTTCTTTAGTGAAGAAATTTTTTCATTAGAAAGAGAAAGTAATCTCGTTTTTTATTCAAATACACTCCACAATGGTGTCATCTATCAAAACTTAACTCACTTTCTTAAAAACTCACCTACATCCATCAGTACTGATTATATAGATCAATATCGTCTAACACCCTCAAAATTAGACACGAGTTTCAAACAAACGCTGACGAGTAGTGGTTTTCCACTCGGTTATGTCATTTCTCAAAATGGAAATTCAACTGTATTAAATCAATTTAGTGATGAATGTACAATTCAAGCCGAAACTCAAGTTAAATCCCATGCGATACAAATTGATATTTCAGGTAAAACAGTTGCTGATTTATTTAAGTATTATGATTACCCTAATTCAGGAAATGCTCAACGATATATCAGCTCTAATATTGTAAACTTTCTCAAATATCATGATAAAAAATTACTAAATTCACTATTATTAGATCAAACTAAATTTCCTGCGGGATCAAAAATTGGCTACATTGATCAAACAATTTTAAATGCTCCCAATATTACATTTAATGACAGTAACTTAACCAATTACAAAACAATAGAAGAATTTATAGCAAATACAAAAATCCCTAAAGGTTATGTTTGGAAAACAGACCAATTTGCAGGATATCAAGTTGCTTATCCAGTGAGTAGTTCGACAGGAATAGGATATCCATTTACTCAAAACTACACAGCTGTAAGATTAAACGGTAAGATCTATTCAGCAGCCTATTTCCCTGCTGGAGATTTAATTAAAATGCAAATGGATCCATCAGAAAAAAATGTGGATATGTCTGAAACTTACTTTAATAAAACAGCCATGATGACATTGGCAAATGCATTAAACAAAGTGCTTTGATAGAACTTTGTTTTTAAAAAACCGCCATTACGGCGGTTTTTTAATGTTATTTTTAAGGTGTAGTAGTCACTTTATTTTAAATAGTCATGTTAAAAATAAAATGTAAATTTAGACAAATACTCGACTAAAGAATAAATGATTTATAATCAAGATATGCATATCTTTTAGACATGGAAATTAAAACAAATATGAAATGGAGTTAAAAAATATGATCAGTGCATACGATGAATTACCACGCACACCTGCGAACTTTGTCGCATTATCACCTTTACGCTATTTAGAGCGTGCTGCGTACATCTATCCACATCAGGATGCGATCGTACATGGTGCACGACATATTTCTTGGCGTGAAACGTATACACGTTGCCGTCAGTTTGCGCATCAATTACAAAATTTAGGCATTCAAAAGAATGATACTGTTTCGGTATTATTACCTAATATTCCAGCAATGATTGAGGCACACTTTGCAGTTCCTATGGCAGGTGCAGTACTCAACACCTTAAATACTCGTCTAGATGCAAAGACCATTGCCTTCATGCTTGAACATGCTGAAACCAAAGTCCTTTTGGTTGATCCTGAATTTGCAGCACTTGCACAAGAAGCAATCGGACTCATAGATCAGGAAATCTATATCATTGACGTGGCAGATGCAGAATACGAAGCCAATGATACCACTCCACGTATCGGTCAGGTCGAATATGAGGACTGGCTCAAAGCAGGTGACGAAAATTTTGAATGGCATCTACCACAAGATGAATGGGATGCCATCAGTTTAAACTACACCTCAGGTACGACAGGCAATCCGAAAGGTGTGGTTTATCATCATCGTGGTGCTTATATTAATGCAGCAAGTAATATCATTGCCTGCGGCATGACCCCACGTTGTAAATATTTATGGACATTACCCCTCTTTCACTGCAATGGTTGGTGTTTTGCGTGGACAGTAGCGGCAAATGGCGGTACCAATATTTGTTTGCGTAAAATCGACCCAGAATTGATTTATAAATTGATTGATCAATACAAAGTCGATTATTTTTGTGGCGCACCAATTGTACTGTCGATGCTCATTAACACACCAAAAGATAAGCAAATCAAATTTAATCATCGTGTTGAAGTGATGGTGGCAGGCGCTGCCCCACCTGCGGCAATCATTGAAGGCATGCATCATATTGGGGTACAAGTGAACCATGTGTATGGTTTAACTGAAACCTATGGTCCATCTGCACTATGTGCCTCACAAGCAGGTTGGAGTGAGCTTTCAATCAGTGAGCAAGCACAGCTACATTCGCGTCAAGGCGTACCTTATCCATTGCAAGATGGTATGCGTGTGCTTGACCCTGACACCATGCAACCTGTGCCTAACGATGGTACCACCATGGGCGAAATTATGTTCCGTGGCAATATTGTGATGAAAGGCTATTTAAAAAATCCACAAGCAACAGAAGAAGCCTTTAAAGGGGGATGGTTCCATACAGGTGACCTCGCAGTTTGCCAACCTGATGGTTATGCCAAGATTATGGATCGTTCCAAAGACATCATCATTTCAGGAGGTGAGAATATTTCATCGTTAGAAGTGGAAGAAGTCCTTTATACCCATCCAGCCATCATGACGGCTGCTGTAGTGGCAAAACCTGATCCACGTTGGCAAGAAGTACCATGTGCCTTTATTGAGTTGAAACAAGGTGCACAAACCACACCAGAAGAAGTGATCGAGTTCTGTAAGCAGCATTTAGCTCGTTTTAAAGTGCCAAAAGATGTAGTGATTGGTGAAATTCCAAAAACCTCTACAGGTAAATTACAAAAATTTATCTTACGTGATTGGGCAAAAGAGCGTTCTGTAGGTGAGTTTAGCTAATCCTGTAAACAATCCTCTCCTTTTCAGGAGAGGGTTAGGCAGAGCCAAAATAAACGCATAAAAATGATGGATCAATGTGAATTCTGATAATCTCAAACAAGTATGGATAGCCCAAACAGTAAAAAACGACCTACAAAAGGTCGTTTTTTATCATCAAACTTAAGTAAATCAAATTACTTTGCTCGACCTTGTTCAGACAATAGCGCCACTTGTTGAACATAGTTTAAAAACTTCTGTTTAGATTCAGCTAACTCTTCTTCAGTTGCTTGCAATGACTTATCACGATGAATACGAAGCACATGTTGACGCAATGAATGACTTTCTGCGGCATTATAAGATTTACAAAATTCTTTAATGGCAGGATCACGCTGCTCAATCATACGTTCAACCCAACGATCCAATTGTGCAAGTTTTTTTGCACCTTGTTTCGGAGTCAAGTAAGATAAAATCATTGCTTCATCTTCATTACGCAATAATTTACCAATACGCTGAAATTGACGGCGGCGTGCTTCAAATGATGTGATTAATTGCACATCAAGCAAAGCTTCGATCAAACGTTCTTCAACAGGCAAGGCTTCGATTTGTTTTTTCGACAATTCAGCCAATTGCTCACCCAAAGCAGCCATACGTTGTACAGCTCTTTTCTGTTCTGATTTACTTGCACGTCCTTCTAAAGACTCAAAATCGTCTTCAGTAAAACGTTGCGGACGACGTGCCACGATTATTCTGCCTCGTAAAATTTAGCTGCGAATAGTGCTTGAACTTCAGACAAAGCTTTTTCTTCATCTGCACCGTCAATCACTAGACGTAAAGTGGTTCCCTTACCTGCACCAAGCATAAGTAAAGAAAGGATATTCTTTGCATCAACCAATTTATCATCTTTACCAATCTGAATCGATGAACGAAATTTGGTCGTCACTTCAATGAGTTTTCCAGATGCTCGCGCATGTAACCCTAATTTATTAATTACGTCAACAGTTGTGTCAATCATGACCAGTGCTTCATTTCTCTATGTAATACTTGAATCGTCCATTTCGACTGTAACGCTGTTTTCAACCGATCAACGATATAAACCGAACGGTGCTGTCCACCCGTACAACCAATAGACACCGTAATATAATGTCGATGTCCTTCCGCAAATGCAGGCAACCACTTATTTAAAAATTGGTAAATATCGTTATACATGTCATTGGCTTGTGGACTTTCTTCTAAAAAAACTTTCACAGGTTCATCCAAACCTGAAAATTTTCGCAGCTCTAAATCCCAATGCGGATTAGGCAAATGGCGGACATCAAAAACAAAGTCGGCATCTAAAGGAATACCGTATTTATAACCAAATGACTGTAAAATCAAAATCAGTTTATCTGAATGCCCCAACTTGGACAATAATATATCTTTTAAATCGTGTACGCTTTTATCTGATGTATCTATATGCACTGTGGCACGTAATTGAATTGGCAGTAATAAATTTTTTTCTTCTTGAATACACTCATTTAAACTTTTAAAACGTGTAGACAAGGGATGTGGTCTACGTGATGCACTAAATCGTGAAATCAGCTCTTGATCACGTGTCGTAAGATAAATCACATCGACTTCACCATGCTTTTGTAGCATTTGAAAAACATGGTCGAAACCTTGTAAATCAGCACGTGTACTACGGACATCAACCCCTAGAGCCAATTGCTCTAGATTGTTTTCTTTGTCTAATTTTTCTACAATTTCAGGCAGCAATGCCAAAGGTAAATTATCAATACAGTAATAGCCCAAATCTTCTAAAACCTGCAATGCAGAGGATTTTCCTGATCCAGATTGTCCTGTCACGATAAGTATACGCTTCATGGCATGGCGACCCTAATTTATTGTTTTAAGTAGAATGTTTAACCTGTAAGTTATCAATCAAACGGGTTTTTCCTAATTTTGCAGCAACAAACAATACTATATCTTGATCAAATTGACCAATTTTTTGCAACGTTGGCGTACGTGCTTCCACGTAATCTACTTCAAAACCTGCCTCAGTGAGTGTTTGACGAATATTCGTTAACACAACATCTAATTCAAGCCCATCATGCAGTTGCTTTTCAGCTGCTTGCAAAGTTGCATAAATGGTCGGTGCAGTTGCACGATCTTGCTCAGATAAATAACCATTACGAGAACTTAATGCCAAACCATCTTCTGCACGCGCAATAGGCACAGCAATGACTTCTATTGGCATACTTAAATCTTGAACTAACTGCTTAATCACTGCTAATTGCTGATAATCTTTTTGCCCAAAAAATGCAAAATTAGGTTGCACAATATTAAACAGTTTAGTCACAACAACGGCAACACCATCAAAATGTCCCGGACGTTGTAAACCGCATAAGTCATTGGTAATGTCACTCACGCTGATATTGGTCAAACGCGGTTGTTTGCCATACATTTGCTCTACAGAAGGTGCAAATACAATATCACATCCAACTTCAGCCAAAAGATGACTGTCGTGCTCTAAGGTGCGAGGATAATTATCAAAATCTTCATTTGGACCAAACTGAATCGGGTTCACAAAAATACTGACCACCACTACATCACACAATTTTCGTGCAGCACGCACAAGGTTCAAATGCCCCTCATGCAAATTCCCCATCGTGGGGATAAAACCTATGATTTTACGTGCTGATCGAGCAGGACTTAACGATGCAGATAATCCTTGTATGGTAGTTTCAGTTTTCATGTTTATAGCTCGACTTGGAAAGTATGTTCAGCTGCAGGGAACGATTGATCTTGTACAGCAGCATGGTAAGCTTTAAAAGCATCCAAAATTGCGGTTTCCCCTGCTTGTTCTTTCATAAAATTACGGACAAATCGTGCTACACGACCAAAGGTTAAACCTAACATGTCTTGTACCACCAACACTTGTCCATCCGTTTCTTTACCTGCACCAATGCCGATGACAGGAACTTCAGGGAATAATTCAGAAATTTCTTGCCCCAACTGTGCAGGCACACATTCAAGCAATAAAATTGCTGCGCCTGCCGCAACCACCGCTTTACAATCTGCAATAAGCTGATCTGCTGCTGCACGGGTTTTTGCTTGTAATTTATAGCCACCAAACACATGTACAGACTGTGGTGTTAAACCTAAATGCACACAGACAGGAATACCATTGCGCGTCAAAGTTCGCACAGTTTCAGCTAACCACGCACCACCTTCGATTTTGACCATTTGTGCGCCAGCTTGCATCACTGTTTTTGAGTTGACCAACGCATCATTAAGCGTTGCATAACTCATAAAAGGTAAATCACACATGATAAAAGAATGCTGATTACCACGGCGTACCACAGCAGTATGATAAGCCATATCTGCAACAGTGACAGGCAAAGTTGAATCATGCCCTTGAATGGTCATACCTAAAGAATCACCGATTAAAATACTATCAATCTCAGCAATTTGCATTGCTTTTGCCATGCTTGCATCATAGCAAGTTAAGCATGAAAATTTACGTCCTTGCGTTTTAAATTTGCGTAAATCACTTAGACTAATCATGATGATAATCCTCTCATTCAGAGTTCCTTAGCGTTCAACAGGCTTAAATGTTTGCCCAATCTGTATCAGCTAAAACAGTTAAAGTTGAATGTTGTAGCAGTTCTGAGTTTTTTAAAGCTTGCCCATTCACTTTGAGATCAGGATCTAAATCCAACAAAGGAATCACTACAAAATCGCGCTCTAAAATACCAATATGTGGCACAGTGAGCCGCTCATTTATAATGTTTTTTTCAGCATAAAGCAAAAGATCTAAATCTAAAGTGCGTTCCCCCCAACGGCGTAAACGCACGCGCCCTGATTCATTTTCAAAGCGCTGTAAAGCATCTAACAATGCCAAAGGCGCTAAATCCGTCACCAATTGTGCAACAGCATTATGATAATTCGGCTGATCTTGCGGTCCCATCGGTGGACTTTGGTACAATTTCGAGACTTTCACTTGCCCAATAGTCGCAAGCTTTTGCACCGCTTCTTGTAAAATTTGCTGTGAGTCACCGAGGTTACTGCCTAAACCAATATACGTCAGCACACTCATTGTGTTGGTCCAAAAATCACTTGCGTCAAATCACGTTGTACACGTTTACGTTTTAAGATTGGATGATCAGGATGAATCGTATCCGCTTGATGAGAAGTGGCTTGTGTTACAGGTTTTTTCTCCTCAACACGTGCTTTACGACTACGACGATTGCGTGTTTCAACTTCTTTTACCAAAGGCTCAATTTGCGTTGAAACTTTGCTTTCTACAGACTCATCTGTTGTGGCTTTACGACGGTTTTTAGCACGTTGACGATTGTAACTGCTGATCGCACGTTCTTTCTCATCCAAAGACATATTTTGATAGGCTTCCCACCAACTGCCCATGCCTTGTGTTGCTGTATCGCCTGCCTTTTCACGCAATAACAAAAAGTCAAAACCCGCTCTAAAACGTGCATGCCCTGATAATGCTTCAATTTGCTGTGGCTTCGGATTCAACAAACGCGTTTGCATTTCCCACACTTCACGAATAAACGTTTCCGCAAAACGAGGAATAATAGTACGTGTCGCTTGGCGTTTTAGTACATCTAAACCTGCTTGCGCACGTGCTTCTGCTGCAACAATACCTTTGGCTTGGTACACATCACAACGTTGCAGGAAGTTTTCCCATAACAACACCGCATAGAAAAATGCAGGATTTATGGTTTTACCAATTTGGATACGCTGATCGGTATTTTTTGCAGCACGTTCCATAAATGGAGTGACTTCAGGGTTTAAATCGGCAAATAGCTGTTGCCAAATACCAAACTCGATCAACATCGGCATAACACGATTGAGATGCCCCATGGTGAATAATTTTTGTGACTCATCATATAAACGATGGGGTGATACATCGCGCAAAAGCTGAGTCATTTCAGGGGTGAATATATCTAAAATCGTCTGGTCAATATTAAAATTGAGCTTGGCTGCAAAACGTAAAGTACGCAACATCCGCACAGGGTCTTCTTCAAAACGCTGTGCAGGATCACCCAATAAACGTAAGGTTTTACTGTTTATATCCTCGACTGCATCACAAAAATCAAGCACGATACCTTTACGTGGTTGATAATATAAAGCATTGATCGAAAAATCTCGGCGAGCAAAATCTTGCTCGATCGTGCCCCAATTATTGTCGCGTAAAATCATCCCTGCGGCAGAGGTGATGGCTTTTTTCGGTGGTGCACGGAAAGTCGCAACTTCAATCAACTCACGCCCTGAATAGACATGTGCCAATTCAAAACGGCGACCAATAATACGACAACGACGTCCAAAGACTTCTTTAACTTGGGATGGTGTTGCATTGGTCACAGCATCGTAATCTTTTGGACTTTGTCCCAACATCAGATCACGAACGCCGCCACCGACGATATAAGCTTCATAGCCCGCTTTTGTTAAAGAATCAATAACATCTAAAATGGAAGAAGGTAATTGAGCGGTGGATAATCCACACTTTGACGCACGCAAAGTTTGCAAAAGACGCTGTCTCCTACGTCAGGACGTAAAAATAATAATTATGCTAATAATATCTCTAACACAATCAAAGGGCAATTTGATTCTCTCAATCTTGCCCGAAATAATCTATTGTCGAATACATACTGCACACAGTTCAACCACATATTTTTTCTTATAAAACAATCATCGTACGATTCTTTTCTAGCAATTTGGGACCAATTCCTTTGATATTTTGCAGCTCATCAATATTTTTAAATTTTCCATTTTGTTGTCTATATTCCAAAATGGCTTGGGCTTTCTTTTCACCTACCCCATTTAATTGCTGTAATTGCTGAACATTGGCTGTATTAATATTAATTTTTGCCCCCGATACAGCAGCGCCAGCACTGTTTGCTTGCTTCGATGTTTGATTATTACTCACCGTTGGCTTTCCTAAATAATAATTAGGGTCTTGCCTTTTAAGTTGCTCATCACGTGCTTGTTGTTTAGCTTTCCATTGCAAATAATTTTGGTCAAATTTTTCAGCATGCGTATGAGGCAACACACACATACTGAAAAATAATGCTAAAAACAAAAAAGCATTTTTAAATGGATATTCCTGATTGTTTTTCATACGCAGCCTGTTGTTTTAAATGTAATTTGGCTTGCTCCCATAGCTGATCTAATTGCGCTAAACTCATCTGCTCTAATCTTTTATTTTGTTGTAATACTTGATCTTCTATAAAAGCAAAACGTTTTTTAAACTTGTGAATGGTACTCAATAACGCCATTTCACTTGAGATCCCTAGTTTACGCCCAACATTGATTAATGAGAACAAACAATCACCAAATTCATCCATTATTTCGTCGGATTTTTTAGCGGCAACTGCTGCCTCTAACTCAGCCAACTCTTCTTTCACTTTGCCATAAGCTTCTGCTGCATCAGAAAAGTCAAAACCAATCTTTGCAACATTTTTTTGAATATTTTCCGCTTGAATCAAAGCTGGCGCATGTTTCACCTCATCCAAACGCGACTGTGTTTTACCTTGCTTTTCTTGCTGTTTAATTTGCTGCCAAAGCTGTGAAACTTCTTCTGCATTTAAATCATTAAATTTATCTTTCTCAAAAACATGTGGATGACGGCGAATCAATTTTTGACAAATTGCCTCAACCACATCATTAAAGTCAAATGCCCCTTGCTCACTGTACATTTGCGCTTGAAAAACGACTTGCAATAACAAGTCCCCCAACTCATCACATACATCATTGGCATGACCTGAGCGTACTGCGGACTCAACTTCATACGCTTCTTCGATGGCATATTGTGTTAAAGATTCTGGCGTTTGTTCACGATCCCAAGGGCATTCTTGACGCAACTGTTGCATGATGTTGAGTAACTTTTCCATAAAACGTCCTATAGATAACACAATAAAATCGATGACTACGCAGGCTTGTCAGCTAAAAGTATTTTATGTTCAACTGAACTAAGATCAATATTTTAAAACAAAAAGGATAGCCACATGCAGCAAAGTATTTTTATTAGTGGTGCAGCACAAGGCATTGGTGCTGCGATTGCTCGAACTTTTTATCAACAAGGCTATAAAGTGGGCATTTATGATATCAACGAAACTTTAGCACAACAGCTTGCACAACAACTCGGCAATAACGCCAAAGCTGGAAAACTTGATGTCAGCGATTATATACAATGGCAACATGCCTTAGACGAGTTTAGCACTTGGGCAGGTCAGCTCAATGTTTTAGTCAATAATGCAGGCATTTTATACTCTGGCGCATTTGAAAAAACCGAAATTCAAGCCCATCATCGCACCATTGACATTAATGTTAAAGGTGTTCTAAATGGCTGCCATGCTGCATTGCCTTTTTTAAAACAAGCAAATTTTGCACGTATTATCAACCTATCTTCAGCCTCTGCAATTTATGGTCAAGCCGACCTGATTTCCTATTCAGCCAGTAAATTTGCCGTACGTGGCATCACTGAAGGCTTAGATATTGAGTGGCAAAAATATGGCATTCGAGTCTTAGATGTCATGCCACTGTTTGTACAAACCACAATGGTAAAGGATATGGATGCAGGCACCATTCACAATATTGGTGTGAGTTTAAAACCACAAGATATTGCTGATGAAGTGTTAAGCTTAGTAAATTGCAAAGGTAACATGCTCACACCAACACATCATCCAATTGGTTTTAAAACCAAAGCCATGTATCAACTTTCAAATATCAGCCCACAAATTATCAATCGCCTAAGTAACATGTTATTAAGTCGAAAATAAAAATGAATATAATTTCAGCCAATAAAAAACCTGCGTTACGCAGGTTTTTTATCAGATCTACACTAGTTGCCTTGCACTAAGCGTCTTGCGCTAATAATACCGGGTTGTTGCTCTAAACGTGCCAACAAACGAGACAGTTGCGCCAAGCCTTTGACTTCAATCAAAAGCTTCATATTGGCAATGCCATCTGCTTCAGAAATGGTATTGACCTGACGAATATTAATTTGATCAGAGAAAATCACTTGGGTTAAATCTTTCAACAAACCACGTCGATCATAAGCTTCCACCACGATTTGCACACTTTGCCCACGTGTCGGCTGCATTTCCCAATCAGCTTCTACTGCACGATCAGGCTCTAAATTGATCATACGCATATAATCGGTACAGGTCACTTTATGAATGCTCACACCACGATTTAAAGTGATATAACCTGCAATCGACTCACCATGCACAGGCTGACAACATTGTGCGATATGCAGTTCAACATTATCCAAACCGTCAATCAAAATACCATGTGCTGACAAGGTATGACTTGCACGAGGGTTCAACGTCGGCTTTAACACCAGTTCAGGCTCATCCTGATCTAAGTGCATATGACGATTTACTTGGTTAATCATGGCATGTAGGCTAATGTCACCACTCACCAATGCCACTAAAATATCGTCCCCTGTTTTGACATTAAAATGATTACAATAATCATTTAAATCAATACTTTTCGGGTGAATCGCTAAACGAGAAAGTTCTTTATTTAAAATCTCTCGTCCAACTTCCAAGTTTTTACTGCGATCTTGCTGTCTAAACCAATGACGCAATTTGTCACGCGCTCGCGCAGTTTTGATATAACCTAAAGAATTTACCAACCAATCCCGATTTGGCTCACGATCTTTTTTGGTTAAAATTTCAACTTGCTCACCTGTTTTTAAGGTGTAAGTAAGTGGGACATAACGCTGATTCACACGTGCGGCATAGCACTTATTGCCCACTTCTGTATGTACGTGATAAGCAAAATCTAAGACGGTTGAACCACGTGGTAATTCTTTGATATCACCATCACGACTAAAGACATAAATTTTCTCAAAACCTTCAAAGTCTTGAATATGTTCAAAATCTTCAGTGTCATCTTCATTTGGATGCACATTGGTTTCATTGCGTTCTTGATAATGCTCAAGTACTGAACGCAAAGAATGCAACCGATGATTAAATGAATAATCTGTGGTTTTTGAACCTTCTTTATAATTGAAATGTGAACAAACACCTAGTTCAGCTTCTTCATGCATTTCTACAGTACGAATCTGAATTTCAAGCGATTTATTTTCAGCAATAACAGCCGTATGTAAGGAACGATAACCATTGGCTTTAGGATTAGTAATATAATCATCAAACTGATGCGGAATATGTCGCCAAATTTGATGCACAATACCCAAAGCGTGATAACATTCAGGAACCGATTTTACTAACACACGCACAGCGCGAATATCATAAAGTTGGTCAAAGCTCAGATTTTTACTCTTCATCTTACGATAAATAGAATAAATATGTTTTACACGCCCTGAAATTTCCGCATGAATATCATGTGCTGCCAATTCACTTTTAAGTTTTTCAACCACAAATTGAATATATTGTTCACGCTCTAAACGCTTTTCATTGAGCAATGATGCAATTTCTTTATAACGTTCAGGCGCTAAATAACGAAAGGCTAAATCTTCAAGTTCCCACTTTAACTGTGCAATCCCTAAACGATGCGCCAAAGGCGAATAAATGGTAAGAATTTCACGTGCAACACGTTCTTGACGCTCTCTAGGTGATTTTGCTAATTCACGTAAAGCATAAGTACGTTCAGCCAATTTAATTAATACAACCCGGACATCTTCGGTCACAGAAATCAGCATTTTATAAATACCAGACAAATGCTCACGTTGGTTATTATTAAAATGGTCTTCTAAACGTTTGTTTTTTTCGATCAGTTCAGAGAGTTTCCCCATTGCCAAAGTACCTTTGACAAGATTAAAAACATGCTCTCCAAACTTTTCTTGAATTTCTTCAAGGGTGGTAATACCTTCACGCACACTACGGTATAAAACAGCAGCAGATAAGGTATCTTCATCGACATGTAAATGCGCCAAAATATCAGCCATCCCAATTCCTGTTGCAAAGGTATTGGTTCGGCTATTTGCTATGGTCGCTAATTCTTTTTGTAAAACTAATTGAGCTACTTCTTGAAGCTGATCCAGCTCTGCACCGTCTAAAATTCCACGTACACGATCTAGCCAAGTCGCTAAAGCCTGTTGCGCTTCTACGGCATGTTCTACAGTCGCTTCCTCAGACAACTCATTTAGCTGTTCTGGAAGTTGTTCACGTACTGTGACCATACCCTTCTCCTGTGAATCTACAGTTCATTATAAATCGTTTATCTCAACATTTTTTTCAAATAAGGCAATGGATTCAACATGACCTGTATGTGTAAACATATCCATCACACCCGCCTTTTTCAGCTGATACCCATGTTGCACTAAAATCCCAGCATCCCTCGCAAGCGTTGCAGGGTCACAGGATACATAAACGATTTTTTTTGCACCAAACTTAGGTACATAATGCATGATTTGCTCCGCCCCCGCACGAGGTGGGTCTATTAATAATGCATCAAATCCTTGATTTGCCCAAGAATTTTGAGAAAAATCTTTTGTTAAATCTTGTGAGTAAAACGTAACATTAGTTATGCAATTTTTCAGTGCATTTTCTGTACCGCGCTTAACCATCTCGGGACTACCTTCAACAGCAATCACCGATCCAGTTTGCCCAACTTTTTTAGCGAGTGGTAAAGAAAAATTACCTAGACCGCAGAAAAGATCAAGCACACGCTCACCTTGTTTTAAATCAAGCAAATCACATGCCAATTTTACCATTTGTGGATTTACAGTAGGATTCACCTGCGTAAAATCTGTAGGTTTAAATGCAAAATGAATTGCAAAATCATTCAAACTATAATGTAAATGCATCGCCGCTTGAGCATCATCTACACGATGTAAGCTCTCATTCCCCGCAGGTTGAAAATACAGTTGCCACTGTTCCTCTAACGCAAATTGTTTTAATCGGTTGACATCTTGTGTCGATAAATCCGCTGTATGGCGAATTAATAATGCAATTTCCTGATCACCCTTTGCTAATTCTATATGACCAATATCGGCTTTGCCTGTAAGACTTTCGAGTAATACACGCAGTTTAGGTAAAGCTTTATCTAATTGTTGATCTAAAATCTTACACGTGTGGATATTAATCAATTGATTACTTTGCGACTCACGAAAGCCCATCAACAGTTTTTTCGTTTTTGCAATATAGCGCACACCAATGCGGGCTTTATGACGATAATCAACTTTAAGAGAACGAATAGGCGCTAGCCATTCTTTAGGCTCCAAACCTGCAAAATGTTTTAAATGCGATTTTAATACATCTTGTTTAAAACGGATTTGCTCATCAGGATGTAAATGCTGCAAGTTACAGCCGCCGCATGTGCCAAAATGTGGACATATCGGTTCGATCCGTTGCGGATGTGGTTCACTTAAAAGTTGTATCGTATCGGCTTCTTCAAGCTTAGACACTTGACGTGTAATTTGTACTTTGACTTTTTCACCTGGTAAAGCAAAACGAATAAAAACACTTTTGCCTTTTTTATCAGATGGATGACTTGGATCATCACCATAGCGTGCTATGCCTCGCCCCTCATGTGAAAGTCTCTCAACGTTAAAAATAGACTGTGGTCGTTGAGATGGACGAGGTTTAGCTCTATGTTTCAAAGGAATACCTAATTGGGAGTAGTGGGAAAATCTGTAGCGCTAAAAGCAGTTTTTTGTGCGCTTTCACGCCAAATCTGTACAAACTCAGCTTGCTGCGGTTGACCTTGTAAATAGTGAATCGTCGCTTGAATCCAAAGCTGATGATCTGCGAGTGAAATTTGACCTTTTAGTAAATTCCAACGCAAAAATATCAACCATGTATTTAAGACATCACCTTCACAATAACTGGTCAACTTGAGCCATTGTTTGGTTTTCACATATTCAGGAATAAAATAACCTGCAATACCTCGTTTACCAGGAAAACCCAATAAATGTGCAATATCATCTAATTTCTGAAAATGTCGACCATTAAACATTGCCATCACATCCATCAAGTCAACATGACGATGATGATAACGATTTTGGTAGTTATTATACCGTTTTTGTGTGTCAATCTCACCTTGATCGAACAAACTTGGTGCAGATAAACCATGATACATGGCACGGAACAAAATCACAGGTAAATCAAACTGCGAACCATTCCAACTGACCAAAGTAGGATGACGCTTATCAAAAATCGATAGAAATTTCTTTAAAATTTCTGCTTCAGAAAAATTTTCTTGGCTAAATGAAAACAGCTTCATCGAACCATTTTCATCAATCCATAAACCTGAAATACAGACAATTTCATGTAAAGGTAAGCGTTGAAAATCCGTCCCTGCTTCTTGACGGCGGATTTTCATTAATGCGTGCTCTAAATCTTCTGCAGGTAAATCCAACCCATACAAATGTGCACCCGACTGATGATCAGTCAATGTTTCAATATCAAAAACCAGTACGGGTAAACGCATAAATAAGATTTCCCTAAATGACATAGACTATTTTACACATTAACTCGCTTCTTTTCAGAGAATCAATGCAGATAGGCAAATAATTGCAAAGTCTAAATCTTTTAAAATTTAATCCTCAACAGAGAATAAACCTGTTGAAAGATAACGGTCGCCACGATCACACACGATACATACAATCACCGCATCAGGATTTTCTTCTGCAATTTTGATTGAAGCCCACACAGCTCCACCTGATGATGTTCCCGCACTGATCCCCTCTTTACGTGCTAAAGCACGTGCAGTTTTTTCAGCTTCAATTTGTGGAATATCCATAATGTGATCGACACGTGATGGATCAAAAATCGTAGGTAAATACTCTTGTGGCCAACGGCGAATCCCTGCAATATTTGAACCTTCAGACGGTTGTAAACCCACAATTTGAATGTCAGGATTTTGTTCTTTTAAATATTTTGAAATCCCCATGATGGTTCCCGTTGTTCCCATAGAACTCACGAAATGGGTGATTTTACCCCCTGTTTGTTGCCAGATTTCTGGACCTGTCGTGAGGTAATGTGCTTCAACATTATCAGGATTACCAAACTGATTTAAAACCAGACCTTGCCCTTCTCTTTCCATTTGTAATGCCATATCACGTGCTTCTTCCATGCTTGCTGCTTCAATCAGCTCAGCACCATATGCACGCATCGCATCTTTACGCTCTTGGCTCGATGCAGCTGGCATAATCAAACGCATGTTGTAACCACGCATTGCCGCAACCATCGCCAATGCAATTCCTGTATTCCCACTGGTCGCTTCAATCAAGGTATCACCCGGCTGAATTTGTCCACGTTTTTCAGCTTGCATAATCATATTGTATGCAGGACGATCTTTAACAGAACCCGCAGGATTATTGCCTTCAAGTTTTGCCAATACCGTTGCTTGAGTATGATTTGCCAAACGCTGCAAACGCACTAAAGGCGTTTTTCCGACATAATGGTCAAGTAGAAAATCATCAGCGAAGAAATCAGGTTGTGTGTTACTCATCATTTGCACCTATATTGAGGTGGCGATATTGTATGAAAAAATAAAACTTACTGCACAACTTTCCATTCATTTTTCAAAACACTATGCCTCTATTAAAGCGATTCTGTATATTTTTTACTTTCATAGCATTTAATATTTTATTTTTAAAATCATTGATATAAAATAATTGAAACTTTACTTAGCATTTAAAATAATAAGATTATCTATAAATCAGCAAAGTATATTTTCCAAATGCTAAGATTTTTAATCAGATTATCATGCAGGATGAATAAAGCATGTTAATATCATGCGCATGGTCAATGAGTTGCTGGAACCATGTCGAATTTCAATAAAAAACTCTTTAAACGTTTAAAACTCAATCATGCTTATGGGCAACTTATTGCATTAATTTTTGTACCGATCACTATTTTAGCGTGTGTTGGTGCACTCTTAGTGATCAAAGAGACTTCTTCCGCGACCAAATCCAATCAACGCTATGCTGCAATTGCGATTTTGAGCCGTTATCAAAATACTGCTGAACAGTTGATTCGCTTAATACAGAATGATCCCAAACAAAAAACCCATGCTGAAAATATTTTGCAGCATATGTTTAATGAAAAATATTTGATTCGTGCTGCAATCGTTCAGTCAAATAGCAAAGTATTGCTCAATGTTGGTTATCAAAGTCAGCAGTCTTGGCCAAAGCCCCCCACACAAGGTACTTTTGTCGGACCTCTTACAGCAAAGCATAACAATATTTACGCCACTCTTTTACACAATAATACGCAACAACCACCCGTTTGGCTCATGATTGAGTTGGACAATCAACCCTTAGAAATTGCCCACTATCGGGTCATGATCGTGTTGATTACTACAGGGCTATTTACTTTACTTTTATTATTACTGTGCTTAAATTTTTATTCTCGCCGTTGGATCGCACCAATGTACGAGATTCGTATGCAGTTACAACGTCTAAATGCCGACACGCTCGATCAGCACATGGTCATCAACAGTACAGGCGAGCTACGTCTACTACAACGTGACATTGCCAATGTGGTCAAACGTCTGCATTTTAGTTTCTTAGAATTAAAAGAACATACCGAACAAACTGAGGATGATTTAAGACGTACCTTAGATACACTCGAAGTGCAAAACATTACCTATAAACAGGCACGTGACCAAGCGATTTCATCCAATCAGGCAAAATCGGTCTTTTTAGCCAATATCAGTCATGAATTACGCACCCCATTAAACAGTATCGATGGCTTTATTCATTTATTGCTTCGACAAGATAATCTCAGCAATGACCAAAGCTTATACCTACAAACCATTCGTAAATCTTCGGCCCATTTATTGGCATTAATTAATGATGTACTCGACTTTTCCAAAATTGATGCCGGAAAATTAGAACTCGAAACTGCACCTTTTGATCTTGAAGAAGCAATTTTTGACGTCATGGATATGTTGTCACCTTTGGCTGCACAAAAGCAGATTGAAATGGCATTTTACTATGACGATACCGTTCCAAAACATGTCAATGGTGATATTTTACGCTTTAAGCAAATTCTGACCAATCTTATTTCCAATGCGATTAAATTCACCCCAGATGGCGAAATTATTGTACGTGTGCGTATGGAACATGATGATATTGGACAATGCTTATTGCACTTTAGTGTACAAGACAGCGGAATCGGTTTAAGTGGTACAGATCGTAAAAAACTATTTGAATCTTTCTCACAAGGTGATGCTTCTGTCACACGCCAGTTCGGTGGTACAGGTTTAGGACTTGCCATTTCCAAACAGCTTGTACATTTAATGCACGGGCAAATTGGTTTTGAAGACAATCAAGAACGTGCACCCACAGAAAAAGGCTCAACCTTTTGGTTTACCGCACAGTTTGATGTGGATGAACATGAGGAAATTATCCATCCTGTCTTTAAAGATATGCATGTCGTTTCCTTCCTCGCACATCCTGCAACTGCCAATGTGTTACGTCATTATTTAGAAGACTATCAAGTGACGCATATTGAAACACAGTCTATTTTAGACTTGTTTAGCAAGCTCAATAGCTTAGAGCGACTACCTGAAAACACATGGTTAATTGTTGATCATAGCGGTGATACAGAAGCATTATTAAAAGAAATTCGTGCACGTTATCAAGGTCATTTAGCAGTATATGGCTATCAAATGTCATTAGAGCCAAATATGCTCAATGAATATCGTGCTCGTCCATTGTATCAACCGCTCAGTCGTACAGGCGTCATTCAACTCCTCAGCAATCAGCCAATTTTTGAACCTGAGCAACACCAAGATTTTAAAGCACGTGATCTGCATGTCTTGGCAGTCGATGACCATTTGCCCAACTTAATTGTACTTGAAGCCTTGCTTGCTGAGCTCAATGTCAAAACCACCAAAGCGCAAAGTGGTCAAGAAGCATTAACCATCATCCAACAAGGTATTGAACAAGGCTTAAAACCACATGATCTCGTGTTTATGGACATTCAAATGCCTGTCATGTCAGGTATTGATACCACCCGTGCCATTCGTTCTTTAGAGTCAACTTTGGATGGCATGCGCATGCCGATCATTGCGCTCACTGCTCATGCACTGGCAGATGAAAAACAAAAACTTCTAAAAGTAGGTATGGATGACTATGTCACCAAACCCATTCAGATTGATCAATTGATTCAAATCTTAACGCAATGGACATCTGATAACTTTGTTCAATCACAACAAGCTACTGAAAATACGGTCTATGTCGATGCACTCGACCCCGATATCTTAGATTGGAAACAAAGTCTTTCTTTAGCAGCCAATAAAGAAGATTTAGCACAAGATTTACTCAAAATGTTAGTCGATAGCTTCCCAACAGAATTAGATGAAATTTCACAATTGATTGAACTTGAAGATTTCCCACAGCTTGAACATGTATTACATCGTTTATATGGTGCAACACGTTATGTAGGTACACCAAAATTACAACGCGCTACAGGTGAGTTTGAACAGTTTGTATCGACTTTAAGAAAAGAACGCCGTAAAGCCGATGAACCATTTATTCAAGAAACTTTGCAACGTTTAGACCATTTACAATTAGTCATTCATGAAGTGGAGTCAGCCGCGCAGCAAGTGCTCAGTAGCTAATCTGTAGATCAGAACTATTGAGGTATCACTAATGACTACTTTCTGTGACTGCACTGTCATGTTCCCATGACATGCACATGCTATGCTAAATGACAAATCAAGAAGAGTAAAAAACATGTCGCTATTACGCATTGAAAAACAAAATGGCATTGCTACGGTATATCTCAACCGCCCAGAAAAACGCAATGCAATGAGCTTTGCTTTACTACGAGAGTTGGTCATTACTGCCCAAAAGATTAAAAAAGATCGTAGTATCCGTGCCGTCATTTTAACAGGCGAAGCCAATGTATTTAGTGCAGGCATTGATCTTGCTGATTTAAACAGCCCCAAAAATACAGCTTTTGCTGCTTGGGAGTTGTTAAAACCAGGACAAAGTTTATTTCAAAAAGCCTTTCTCATTTGGCAAGAACTCCCAGTTCCTGTCATTGCAGCACTAGAAGGTTTTTGCTTTGGCGCAGGGATGCAATTGGCGCTTGCAGCAGATATTCGAATCGCTCATCCTGATACGAAAATGTCAATCATGGAAAGTCGTTGGGGCTTAGTGCCTGATATGGGATTATCTCGCTCAATCAAAGGCGTTATTGGCTTAGATTTAGCAAAAGAGTTGACTTTAACTGCGCGTATTTTTGATGGCAATTACGCCAAAGAGATCGGCTTAGTCACTCATACTGATCGAGCGCCGCTTACAAAAGCTCAAGCCATTGCTGAAGAAATGTTACAACGCTCACCGGATGCGCTTGCAGCAGCAAAACGCGTGCTCGATGCAATGGAGCATGAACCTAAAAAGTCATTGCGTTTAGAAAAAATTTGGCAATTGAAATTACTTTTAGGTAAGAACAGTCAAATTGCACGTAAAAAAGATAAAAACCCAGACGTGGAGTTTTTACCTCGCCAATTTAAATAATAGATATGTGAAATCATTTAAATTTACAGGGAATAGTTTGAGATCGTGAATATGAGTTTTGATCGTAATACTAAAATTGCATTTCTTGGAATGGGATTGATGGGCAGCCGCATGGCAACGCGTTTAGTCCAAGCTGGTTTTCAAGTAGCGATATGGAATCGAACTGCGAGTGCATGTGAAAGCTTGATTGACATGGGAGCACATGCTCTTCAACTCGACAATATTGCAGACTATCCTGTTATTTTAAGCTGCCTTGCCGATGATCATGCCGTACAAAATGTGTTTGATCTCATCGCACCACATCTCAAACCTCAACAGGTCATTGTGGATTTTTCGAGTTTATCTGTGGATAAAACGCTGACACTTGCGGATAAAGCACAGCAACTTAGTGTCACTTGGATTGACTCGCCTGTATCAGGTGGAACAGCAGGTGCAGAAAATGGCACTTTGGTCATTTTTGCTGGGGGAGATGCCGAAACCATTGAGCATTTAAGCTTAATCTACAATGTTCTTTCGCAACGTGTCACACGCATGGGTGACTCAGGAACAGGACAAGCCACTAAAATCTGTAATCAACTTATTGTTGCCGCAAACAGTACACTGATTGCTGAAGCGGTTGCACTTGCACAACAAGCAGGTGTAGATACCACACTACTTGCGCCTGCGCTCGCAGGTGGTTTTGCTGACTCAAAACCTTTTCAAATTTTAACGCCTCGCATGGCAGCACATCACTTTGAGCCTGTGCAATGGAAAGTACAGACATTATCAAAAGATTTAAATAATGCAGTTCACTTGGCTGAAAAATTCCAACTCGATATTCCTGTAGCAAAAAAAGCATTGTCGCAGTTGCAAGCACACCAAAACAATGGTTATGCTGATTCAGATTTAGCAAGTGTAATTAAACACGTTGAAAATCAGTAAAACATTGAAAATTAATAATATGATACATCATCATGGAGCAGATATATGAGTAAACTCGCAGTAAATCTTTCAATGATTTTTACTGAAGTTCCCTTAATTGAACGCTTTGCTTTAGCACATCAGCACGGCTTCCAACACATTGAAATTCAGTTTCCTTATGAGCTCAGCATTAGAGAAATTCAAAATCAACTTGATCAATATGACTTAAAACTCTGCTTGATCAATGTCCCTGCGGGCGACTTAATGCATGGCGGTAATGGTTTAGCAGGCATTCCTGGCAAAGAGCTTGAATTTCATCAAGCGCTATTAACAGCAATTGAATATGCCACTGCGCTGAATGTCCCCAGTGTAAATATTCTTGCAGGTAAACAACCTCTAGATGCAGATCTACTTCCCTGCCTCAACACCCTATCTAAAAACTTAAAGCTTGCATGTCACCTGTGTTCGGAACATCACATTCAGCCTGTTTTTGAAATGATTAATGGCACAGATATGCCACGCTTTTTAGTGCAAAATATTGCACAAGCCCAAGAAATGCTCGAAGCCGTACAACATCCTGCTTTAAAAATACAATACGATTGTTACCACATGGCAATGATGGGCGAAAATATTTTGCTGGCACTACAGGAAAATATAAACTGGATTGGGCATATTCAATTTGCTGACTGCCCAGGGCGACATGAACCCGATACAGCTCAGATAAATTATGCAGAAATTTTCACATGGCTTGGACAAAGTTCATACACAGGCTATATCGCCGCAGAATACAAACCACAAGTTTATTCCAATCAATCATTTGCATGGAAAAGAAAATATTTTACCGACAACCACCAAGCTTAAACTGGAAAAAATATCCACAAGTCTTATTGTATAAATTTGAATTTATTCGATAAAGGCGCTATATTAGAGGATGAGTAATTGTCTGGAAAATATATTTTACCATGAATTTAGAACCATCGCCCAGCGCTTCTAATTCTCTTGAACTTGCAATGAATTCTCACAAACAAGATGTACAAAATTGCTTAAAAGTTGTACATGAAGCCCTACTAGATGTAAAAGCAAAAGATATTCTTGAACTTGATGTAAGCAGCATTAGCAACGTAGCAGATGCTATCGTCATCGCAAGTGGTACATCAACACGTCATGTTAAAGCGCTTGCTGATAATGTTGCTGAAGAAGCACGTAAAGCTGGCTTCCGCCCGATCGGGGTAGAAGGTGAGCGTGATGCAGAATGGATCCTGATTGATTTAGGATTGGTTGTTGTACATGTCATGCTACCGACAGCTCGTAAATTTTATGATTTAGAAAGCTTATGGCGTGTAACTCCTGAAGTTGCCTAAAGCTCATTTATAAAATGAGAAACTTAAAAAGCGACGTATTTGTCGCTTTTTTTGTCACTATTATTTGATTTTTTGGGAATTTTTATAAAAAATTCATTTTGGATAACTGCTTAAAGACAAGATAACCTAGCCCGAAACTCCAAACAAAATTAACCAAAACACCAAAACTTTGAACAACAAAAGCTTCTGCTATAGAAAGTCCCATTGAACTTTCAACCATGGCAACTGCCAAAGTCCCCCACACACCACACATTCCATGTACTGCAATCACATCTCTAACATGTCGAGATGTTACTCGATGAATCAATGTTCGGGGTACATAAACGGTTAGTAAACCTGCTACTGCGCCAATCAGTGTTGCTGTGAAATAATCAACAAATCCACAGCTTGCAGTGATAGCTACCAATCCACCGAGTGCAGATTTAATTAATTCATTCCAAGAGATCATCCGACGATCAAATGCTGAAACTAAAATCAGGGGAGCAATGAAGGCTGTGAACAGCGCAATAAAAGCATTGCTCACAACTACACTAACATCGACTGGAATCGCAGTGATATAAACAACATTCAATCCTGACCACGCGAGCCAAAGAATAAAACCTGCAACTGCAAATGATAAAATTCGATAATCTTCAAAGATTAAATTCTTCTTCTTTTCTTCTTCTTTTCCAGCAGACTTCAATGTCAAATAACCTGCAAGAAGCACCCATGCTGCCGCAGAATGAACAACGGTAGAACCTGCAAAATCAATAAATCCAATATTTTTTAGCCAGCCACCACCCCATAAAATATTGCCCCAAACCCAACTACTAAAGAAAGGAAAAATAATTGCAGAAATGGTTAAACCCACTCCCCAACTCATGATAAGTGAACTTTTATTAGGAATAATTCGCCCTACAACTGTAGTAATTGTAGTTGCCATAAGTATATAGAAAAACAATAAATTCCTATGCCAACCAGAATAAAAATATGGCTTATCATTGGGGTGATCTATTACGCCAAAATGAATCCCCCCCACACACAATAAGCCAAAAAGCACAGCACCTAAAATTGAAGATAAATAACTGATCAACAGCGCAAAAATAGACTTAAGATTAAACTGGTATCCACCTTCAACTATAGCAAAACCAGCTTGAACAAAAATCACGAATACCCCACCAAAAAACAGTAATCGGTAGTCAGTTATGAGATTAAATGCAGCAATATCTTGATCTAAATTCGAAGCAAATACACAGCATGGGACAAGCAACATGAATAAAGCAAGATACTTAGCGTACTTCCAATTCAGCATGAATTCCTCTATCCCATTGTTTAAATGATATTTTATTTATTTTAAAAAAATCACAATTAATAATACGAATGTTACATAGTTATCAATTCTTTTGAATTATAAAGTGATTTTGTCTTTTAAAAAACAACTTTTCACGTTTTCTCATTTTTTATACTATTTATCAAACAGTAATTTTAATTAGATGTTTAAAGCAAATCATTTAAATTTATTGAACTTGCCTTACTGCATGTAATAAATATTATTTAAAACTTAGTCAAGCTTTTAATCCAGTTCCAAAATTTGAAATTCAATTAATGGCTAAATATCTCTTCAGTCACAATAAAAAACCACCCGAAGGTGGTTTGGAAAACTAAATCTGACTTTCTTGATATTGAATTTTTCGATTCGGTAATTGCTTACATAGATATAAACTGGCTAATAGACTACAAGTTGCAGCAAACATTAACCATGCTGCTGGCATACTCGGATCCGCTGTTTTTTCAATAATAAAAGTACTCATCATTGGCGTTACACCACCAAAGAGTGCGGTCGCCAAGCTAAATGCCAATGAAAAACCAACTGTTCGTACACGGGCTGGCATACATTCGGCCAAAGTCGCCACCATACTACCGTTGTACATGCCAAAAAAGAATGAAAAATACAGCAATACAATAAGCAAGTTGCCAAAACTAATATGGTTAACCAACCAGCTTAAGGCAGGATATGCGGTAAAAATTGCGAGAACACTAATTCCAACCAGAACAGGTCGACGCCCCACACGGTCAGAAATTGCACCACCGATAGGCAGCCAAATAAAATTAGATAATCCAACAATGACAGCAGCTAAAAGACTTTCACCTGTTGAAAGTTCAAGTGCACGCTTCGCATAAATAGGCGTATATACTGTAATAAAATAGAAAGTCGTCGTCGTCATTGCACTCATCAACATACCTGCAATCACAACTTTCCAATTACTGACCATGGTTTGGAAAATTTCTTTACCAGTAGGATGTGTTTTTTGTGCTTTAAATGCTTCAGTTTCTTCAAGGTTCCGACGTAAAAAGAAGATCAATGGAATAATGAGACAACCAACGAAAAATGGTATTCTCCAACCCCAATCACCAATTTGCGCTACAGTCAAAATTTGATTTAAACCAAAGCCTAAAATCGCCGCAGCAACCACAGCAACTTGTTGACTTGCAGATTGCCAACTGGTAATAAACCCACGGTTTTTATCTGTAGCAATTTCAGCAAGATATACTGATACCCCACCCATTTCCACACCAGCTGAAAAGCCTTGTAGCAAACGACCAATTACGACCAGGATGGGTGCAATAATGCCTATTTGCTCATAACCTGGAACAAATGTAATCAATATCGTACCGAGTGCCATCAAACTTAATGTAACAATCAATCCCTTACGTCGCCCAATTCGGTCTACATAAGCACCTAAAAAAATAGCACCGAGTGGCCGCATCAGAAAGCCTGCGGCAAACACGGTAAATGTCATCATCAAAGAGACATATTCATTATCCGAATGGAAAAATTTAGCTGCGATATACGTGGCGTAAAATCCGAATAAGAAAAAATCATATTGTTCTAAAAAATTACCACTCGTGACATTTAAAATTTTCCTTAAATTGCCACTGCTCTTGCTTCCTACAGACATAGCAAACCTCCCTGGCTATATTCCAAGCTGTAAATAAAATGCATAAACTTATGTATGAAATTAAGATTTAGTTTTTTTACTACGACGTTCTTCTACTGCGAACTTCAACAAGGCCGCACTGCGGTAAAAGCCATGGGCAAATTTGCCAAAAGGTATCGTCAGGAAAAAACTCATTACCGTTGCCAAATGTGCAATCAGCAATACGGCCATCCATGCACTATCTCGAAGTGCTAACAACCCAAGACCTGTCACACTAATCATCAGTAAAAGAAAAATGAAGCCACGATCCATTGGTTTTTGTTTTGCATCGCCATGCAACGGATCGCGTTTAATATTCAGATATAGCAAACCACTAGGACCAATAATTAAGCCCAAACCGCCTAATGTTCCTAAAATCACAGGAGCACTGCTTACAGGATATGGGGCGTGTATTCCCAATAAATAATGATATGCCGTTGCAACAATGGTGGCTAAAAAGCACAGTAAAAAACCATACATTGTAAAGTGGTGAAAACGACGGCGGATCAAGGTATAACGGTCATCTTGCTCATTACAGCCTTTACCATGCCCACCATCTAAATATTTCAATGTCAGTACATTTTTAGTGGCTTGTAAAATATCTGGTTGCTCAACACCACCAAGTACAACTTCTGAAGTTTGATTCCAGAACTTTCGAACGCCTAGCCCCAATAAAATAAAGGCAATAACAAAAACCGATCCAAAAAGTACTGCTAAAAAATTATGTGGGAAAATGGCGTAAAAGTTGCCTTGGTGTAAACCGAATAATTGATTTCCACGCATCAAAGATGCGGCCAGCATGAATAGAATTAGTGTAATCGTCAGCGCACTCACCAAAGTAATGCCGGCTTTTTGATATAGCTTGCCAAAGCTCACGGGTACTGCAAATTTTTGATAGGTTTCAAGGCGTACTTGAGCCATTGCTTGTGGAATATTGACCCCGAATTCATGCGGAGGAGCATATTGACAGGCATGTAGACATGCACCGCAGTTATGACAAAGATTGGCTAAATAATGTATATCTGCTTCATTAAATTCTAAACGCTTGGTCATTGCAGGGAAAACAGCACAAAAACTTTCACAATAACGACAGGCATTACAAATCTGCAGAGCTTGTTTGACCTGTTCTTCGCTGTCGGTAAGCTGAACGATTGGAATTAAATTTTTCGCTTGAACATTCATTTATACAGCCTCCTTATGCAAAGCACTTTTATTCAATGCTGCTAATGCTGCATTTTTCCCTGCGATTCGACCAAATGTCGTTCCTATCGACATCCCTACACCTGCGGTATAACCTTGCCCAAGCACATTGCCCGCCATCATTTCACCCGCGACATATAAATTTGGACTTGGAACATTGTTAAAGCGCACAGCGGCATCCTTTTCGACTTTCATTCCCAGATAAGTGAAAGTAATTCCTGGTCTCAAGGCATAGGCATAATATGGAGGTGAATCGAGTGGTACGGCCCAGTGGGTTTTTGCAGGGCTTAAATTTTCCGTATGACAGTTATCCAAAACCGTATGGTTAAATTCACCTTTGACACAAGACTGATTAAAATCTTGTACGGTTTTTTCTAATGTGTCTGGATCTAAGTCCATCAATACGGCTAATTCACGGATGCTGTTGGCTTTTTTACCTTCAAAAACGGGAGGCATAAAACGCCCAACAGATTTTGCGTCGATAATTGAAAAGCCAATTTGACCCGGTTGCTTCGCAACCAATCGCCCCCAAATTGCATAACGTTTTGGCCAAAAGTCTTCACCTTCATCATAAAAACGCTCTGCTTGGTTATTCACTACAATTCCAAGTGATACACAATCGATACGAGTGCAAATACCACCATCATACAGAGGAGCTCTTGCATCTACAGCAACACAATGCGATTGCGAAGGATCACCGATCACATCAGCGCCTTGATCAATCATAAATTTTAATAAATTACCTTGATTAAAGCGTGTCCCACGTATGATGAAATTATCTGCAGGCCATTCTCCACGCTCATTCTGTCCCCAAGCTTCACGAAGCCATTCTAAGTTTGATTCGAAACCACCTGCAGCAAGCACACATGCCTTGGCTTCATAACGCTGACCATTTTCCGCAATTGCAGCTTTAAACTGGCCATTCTGAATATCTAAACTCGCGATTTTAGTATCGTACTGAACCACAACCCCTTGATTTTGCGCACTGCGATAGTAAGCATTCACCAATGCTTTACCACCGCCCATAAAAAAAGCATTCGTCCTTGCGACATGCAAAGCACCTGATAATGGTGGTTGGAAATTCACACCTTGCTTTTTCATCCATTCACGGCATGTTTCAGTACTACGAATCACCAAGCGCGCTAACTCTTCGTTGGTCTTACCACCTGTGACTTTTAAAAGATCTTGCCAATATTCTTCTTCTGGATAAGCATCAACCAAAACATCCTGAGGCTGATTGTGCATACAACGTAAATTGCGCGTATGTTGAGAGTTTCCCCCACGCCACTCTTTCGGCGCAGCTTCCAACAATAAAACAGATGCGCCTTCCTCACGTGCCATAATTGCTGCACATAGCGCGGCATTACCGCCGCCAATAACAAGTACATCGTACATGTATTTCATCCTTTACTCTTTGCAGAGACTTTAAAGGATGATAGATATGTAGAGTGAGAGGCTGATGTAGATGGGGTATTTAATTATTTTAAAGACTTAAGCGGATCATTTATTTAAACCAATTTTGCACTTGGCCAAGCTTGTTGTTGAATCAACTCTGTAAGACATGAACGAATAACAGCTTTTGCAGCCAAACTCGCTGGTGACAGTTCATCTTCAGGGTAACTGATTAAATAATTGGTTCGGTCAATAGATGGACTACATATTTTTAAAAAATTTAAATGCTGATGACTTAAATTCATAAATGCACTCCCGGGTTGAATCGTCCCAACGCATAGATTTGCAACCGCATTCATCAACAAACTCAAGCCATCAATTTCATAACTAACATTAAGTTCATAATGTTGCTGTTCCATCAATTTTCTTAAACCATGACTCGCACTAGGTAATGCCAAGGGTAAATTTTCGAGAACTTTTAAAGGGATCTTACCTTGTGTTAGATAATCATCTAGATGATAAATTTTAAAGAATTCATCATTTCCAATCAAAAACATAGATTCCGATACTAAGGGCTGAATCGACCAATTCTTAGCAATATCTTGACTAAAGATAATCGCAATATCGAGCTGTCTTGAGCTCATCATTTGCACTAAATTTCCAGATAAACTCTCCACCAAATGAACTTTGATATCTGGATAGCGTTCAGCCATCATTTTAGTAAAAGGAACTCCCAAAATAGATGCTGTACTCGGCGGAAATCCTACACTCACATAACCTGCTAATCTTGAAGATTGTGCAGCTTCGATAGCTTGATTGGCATACCTTAAAACCAATTGAGCTTGTTTGAGAAAAGCCATACCCGCAGGCGTAGGCGTCACACCTAAGGCAGATCTTTGTAATAGACGAGTTGAAAGTTCTGATTCTAATTTTGAAACTTGCTGACTTAATGCAGATGTACCAATTTCAAGTTTTTGCGCGGCTTTACCAATACTGCCCTGTTCCACAATCATAACAAACGATTGTAATTGTCGAAGTTCCATTGGCTCATCATCCACGTGAATTGGCTAGGGATCGGTTTAATGCATAACATTGCATAAATAAGTGACTGAAACAAATCAAGTCGTCATCAGTTCGAAAGCATAGCAAAAATTCAGTATAAATTAATAGCACAACAAAAAAACCACCCGAAGGTGGTTTTTTAATCGCCCTATGTCCCTCATTTCAATAGAGAGACTTTAGAAGCATAGATTAGTGACCGCCGCCATTAATCGCTTTCGTCATATCTTCAACGACTTTCTTCGCATCACCGAAGATCATCATGGTTTTTTCATTGTAGAACAAATCGTTGTCTAAGCCAGCATAACCTGTTGCCATAGAACGCTTGATCACCATGATGGTACGTGCTTTATGCGCTTCAAGAATTGGCATACCGTAAATCGGTGAGCTTGGATCATCTTTCGCAGCAGGGTTCACTACGTCGTTCGCACCAATCACAAGTACCACGTCTGTTGCAGGAAAATCTGAGTTAATCTCATCCATTTCTAGGATGTCTTCATAAGCAACATCAGCTTCAGCTAAAAGTACGTTCATGTGACCTGGCATACGACCAGCAACTGGGTGAATCGCAAAACGAACCGTTACACCTTGTTCTTTCAAGATTTCACACAACTCTTTCACAGCATTTTGCGCACGACCTTGCGCCATACCATAACCTGGTACAATCACAACGCTATCCGCATTTGACATCAAGAAGCCAGCATCATCCGCAGAACCTGAACGATAATTACGTTGAACTTGCTCACCTTTGTCAGCAGATGCAACTGCAGCACCGCCCATCGCACCACCAAACAGTACGTTGATGATTGAACGGTTCATCGCTTTACACATGATGTAAGACAGAATCGCACCTGATGAACCTACAAGCGAACCTGCAACGATCAACATGTTGTTTTCAAGTGTAAAACCAATCCCTGCAGCAGCCCATCCTGAGAATGAGTTAAGAAGAGATACCACCACTGGCATATCACCGCCACCAACTGGTGCAATCCATACCCAACCGAACGCAAGTGCAAGTGCTGTCATTGCCCAGAATGCCTGCATGTTACCTGTGGTAAAGAAGTAAATACCACATGCCAACATTGCAATGAAAATAATTGCTTGAACAGGTTTAACCCATCCACCAGAAATGGTTTTTGCCCATTTCTTCGCAGCCAATTTACCGTAAGCAAATACCGAAGCTGTGAAGGTAATCGCACCAACGAAACAACCTACAAATAATTCAAATAAATGAACTTTGCTCATGTGTGCATGTTGTACACCTGCAGCAGTCAAAGCAGCTTCATTTTCAGCAAATAATGCTGTGAGCTGGTTATTGTGTAAAATTGCAGCAATCGCAATCAATACCGCAGCCAAACCCACCAATGAGTGCATTAACGCAACAGTTTCAGGCATTTGTGTCATTGGCACTGTACGAGCACGCGCAATACCCACAATCGCACCCAACACCATCGCCCCACCAATCATCCAAACAACAGGATGATCTGCCACGAAGAAAGTTGTAATGACAGCGATTGCCATCGCAACCATACCGTAACGGTTACCTTGGATCGCAGTTTTAGGACCCGAAAGACCACGTAAAGTTAAGATAAAAAGGACAGCACCGACTAGGTAGAACCAATCCGCATATTCTTTAATGAATTCCATGGATTAGCCCTCTTTTTTCTTTTGTTTAGGCTTAAACATTTCAAGCATACGCGCAGTGACTGCGAAACCACCAAAAATGTTAATACTTGCCAAGAACACTGCAACTGCACCAAGTACACTCACAGCATTGATTGATTGGAATTGTACATTTGCATCAACAACACCTGGGATACCAACAGTTTGTAGCATCGCACCCACGATAATGATTGATGACAAAGCATTGGTTACCGCCATTAACGGCGTATGCAATGCAGGTGTTACACCCCAAACCACGTAGTAACCAACAAAGATGGCTAAGACGAAAATAGTAATAGTTTCAACCATGATGACTCTCCTTAACCACGCTTCAGCAGTACTTGACCGCCATGAGTTACTAGAAGTGCTTTTTGAATTTCGTCTTCTTGGTTGATGGCAAAGTTTTTATCTTTATCAAACAACGTTTCTACGAAATTGAAAACGTTACGTGCATACAACGCCGAAGCTTCTGTCGAAACAGTTGCAGGAATATTTGGGATACCCAAAATAGTCACGCCATTATCTGTTACAACATTTTCACCACATTTCGAGCCTTCAACGTTACCGCCTGTTTCAACCGCCATATCAAGGATGATTGAACCTGGTTTCATTTTGGCAACAGTTTCAGCTTTAATCAGACGCGGTGCATCACGACCTGGTAATAATGCCGTCGTAATTACGATATCCGCATTTGAAACTGCTTTATCGACGATAATGGCTTGGTCTTTGATGTATTGCTCACCTGGCATCCATCCATAACCATTTTTTGCAGCATCTGCAGCTTTTTGTTTTTCTTCATCAGACATTGGTACGTCTAACCACTTACCACCAAGTGATTCTACTTGGTCACGTGCAGTTGGACGTAAATCTGTGGCTTCAACCACAGCACCTAGACGTTTTGCAGTCGCAATCGCTTGAAGACCTGCAACACCAACCCCCATGATCACGACACGAGCTGGTTTCACAGTACCAGCAGCCGTCATGAGCATTGGGAACATACGTTGATATTCTGCAGCAGCTAAAAGTACAGATTTATAACCTGCAAGGTTCGCTTGAGAAGACAATACGTCCATGTTCTGCGCACGAGAAAGTGTACGAGGCAAAAGCTCTAATGCAAATGCAGATACCTGTTGTGACGCAAACTGATCAAGGTCAGGATTACGATAGGGATCAAACATAGCAACCACTGTTGTGCCCGCAGCAAGTTTTTGAATTTCATCATTCTTAGGTGCACGAACTTTCAAAATCAATTGACTACCAGTGTAGGCATCATCCGTAATTTTTGCACCGACCTGTTCGTAAGCACTGTCAATATAAGCAGCTTTTTTACCTGCTCCACGTTCAATGACTACGTTATGACCAGCGCTGATCAACTTTTTTACTGTCTCAGGTGTAGCAGCTACACGACTTTCTCCGACGACAGTTTCGGTTGGGATTCCGATCTGCATGAGCGTTCCTCAAGCTAATTTTTCTTCAAGCAAACATCGTGTAAACGATGTCTCCCCCTAGGATGCGTTTTCTTCTAATTTTTGGATTCTAATTGAACTTTTTTAAAATACTACCCAATATTTATTTAATAAATGTGATTATTTTGAACTCAAGATTCACTTTTATAAATTAAAAACATATGCAACATTTATTTAAAGTAATAGCACCTATGCTATTCAAGCCTATTTTTTAATCAAAATAAAAAAATTAAAGTGATTTATGAAGCATTTGAGCTTGTTAAATCACGGTTGTGATATCGAACATCACATTTAAATTGGCTTTTACTACACTTAGACTTAGAAAATTCGTCTTAATCACTTTTAGATATTTATTTAGAAAACAAGCTTTTTAGCTGCATAATTTTCTAAATTCGCCTTTCTGACAATTTTATCGTTTTACCTCTCTTGTTTTATTGACTTAATTTCATACAAAAAATGTCAATTATGCAAGAATGTTATCATTACTTTTTTTAATTTCATTAATAAATAAAAGTACTTGGGTAAAATATCTTAAATTGCCTTTTTTACCATAATTTAAAATGCAAAAATTTTTTAATTTTTTTATTCGCCATTTTGCCAAATGATGACCAAACGGCATTATTGAAACACTTTGGCATAATATGCACATTTTTAGTGCATTTTTAAACAAACTCGTTTGGTGTGCTTAAATGACATCATCTCGCTTTGATCTCAATAAACAGCTTCATATAACACTTGCATAGATATTGCATTCCATCTTTTGATGGAATTGATTCTTTTTTTGCATTTCATCTCTAAATTAAGAGCCTTTATACTGAAAATGCATATATCGAAAGCCCTCATTTTTAAATTGTGATCAATCCATGACATTTTCTTTATCTAGCACACAATTAGGTTCTTTGTTTGCTTTGGGTGCTGCATTTTTGTTTAGTACCAAAGCTATTTTCATTAAACAAGCCTATGCACTATCACCTTTGGTCGATGGCACAGTACTGATGGCATTGCGTATGGCAAGTGCTTTGCCATTTTTTCTCTTGTTGTGTTGGTTAAACCGTAAACATAGTCAAAATATTACACTGAAAGATTGGGGGCTGTTAGTTTTTGCAGGTTTACTTGGTTATTACTTTTCAAGTTGGTTAGACTTTTCAGGGTTAATGTATATCAGTGCATCCTTGGAAAGAATTATTTTATTTTTATATCCAACTTTAACAGTCTTGGCATCTTGTGCGATCTATAAACAAAAACTCAGCGTCAAAAGTCTTATTGCTATTGCTTTAAGCTACGGTGGTACTGTAATTGTGATGTTACAAGAGCAAAGTACCGTTGCACATGAAGGTAATTTTTGGCTCGGGGTCAGTTTGGTATTTGCAAGTGCAATCAGTTTTGCAGCCTATTTGCTCTTAACCCCTCGTTTAATCGTGCGTTTTGGTTCGTGGAACTTTACAGGTTTAGCACTCAGTGTTGCATGTATAGGGACATTGACCCATTTTCTGATTGCGACCCCACAACCTTTGACTTTACTTGCTCAGTTACCGCGTGAAATTATTGGGTATGGCATTGCTTTGGGTTTATTGGTCACGGTTTTACCCACCATTTTAATTGCACAAAGTATTTCCCGTTTAGGTGCAGCACAATCTGCAATGATTGGCTCTATTGGACCAATTTTAACCATTATTTTAGCTGTTGCTTTATTGGGCGAGCAGATGAATAGTATTCAATGGTTTGGTTGCATCTTAAATATCATTGGTGTCATGATGATCACATTATCCAAGAAGAAACTTGCAAGTTAAACCGTATAAAATTTTGGAATAAATATGCATTTTAGAATTGTTTCGCCTAGCGCATGTGTAGATGTTGAAAATATTAAATTAGCTCAAACTCAGCTTGAACAACTGGGTCATCAAGTCAGTTTAGGCACTCATGTTTTTGCTCAATATCGCTATTTGGCAGGTACAGTCGAACAACGTCTTTCAGACTTAAAAATGGCGTGTTTAGATCCTGAAGTCGATGCTATTTGGTTGGCACGCGGTGGCTCTGGAGCAGCCATGCTCGTGCCTTATCTAGAAAACTGGATATTAAACAAACCGATTATTGGCTATTCAGATGCAACCGTGTTGCTAAACTATGTTGCAATGCATCACGGTCAAGCGTTACATGCACCTGTATTTTCTGAAATTGCTGTAAAAAATTTAGCTCAGCATACGCTTTCACCCGATGCCCAATCTGTTATTCAACTGCTTGATGCTCAACGTTTAGCTTTAACGTCAGAAAATGTTTATCCACTCACGCAGATTTATTCAAATCATGCTCAAGCCTGTTCAGGTCAACTCAAAGTGTTAGGGGGAAATCTTACCGTATTGTGCAGTCTACAAGGGACAAGTAATGCATTGAAATTAGAGCAACCGAGTATGCTCTTACTCGAAGACGTTGGTGAACCCTATTACCGTATTGAGCGTGCATTGACACAGCTATTACAAAGCCTTGATCTCTCGAACTTAAAAGCATTGGTCCTCGGTGATTTCTATGCATGCCCTCAAAAAAATGTTCCTCAAAGTATTGGAGAAATTGTTGCCGAACATTTAGAGCCATTAAACATTCCACTTTATCAATGTGATTGGTTTGGGCACGGTGCGAGTAACCAGCCATTTTGGATTGGAAAAACCGGGAATATTTCAGCATCACAGTTGATTATCTAATGTTCTAGGTCATCACTTTCAAGTATCCAAGCCTTCACCTGAATTAACCCAAACACACTTTATAATCCACGTGCATTTGCGTATAGTCACATCACTGAAGTGAAGCATTTTTTAAGAATTCTGTATATTTCAGGACAAGATGGTGAAACACGACAGGGGCAATTATCAAGTGATTTTGCAGTACGAACCCATCAGGCTTTTGCAAACTTACAACTGGCCTTGGCTGATGTAGATGCATCACTCTTTGATATTGCCGTCTTACGAATTTTAGTGGTAGATCATTCTGCAAAGAAGCATCAAAGCTTAATTCAAGAAATGCAACATTTATGGAAAAATCACGTTTTCCCTGCATGTATATTGATTCCTATGTCTTGTACTGTCCGCAATGCAGTTTGACATTGAAGCAGCAGCCTATTGTTTATAAACCCCATACGGAGCTTTTATGCAACCTCAACTCGATATTAGCCAAAATAAAGGATTATTGTGGCTGATGGCGATCTCCTGTGGTTTATGTGCAGGTGCGAACTATTATTGCCAACCTTTAGTGCATTCGATTCAACAATATTTTCAAGTCCCTGAATCACAGGTAGCACTGACTGTGACTTTTGCACAAGTGTCCTATGCTTTAGGTCTATTATTCATTGTGCCTGTTGGCGATATTGTAAATAAAACTAAGTTTATTCCTTTATTGATGTTTTTTGCCGCAATCGGTTTATTACTTTGTGCTTTTGCTGTGAATTTACCCATGCTTTGGCTCGGTACAGTCATCGCAGGATTATTTTCTGTGGCTGCACAAGTTTTGATTCCCTTGGCAACGATGGCAGTCAAGCCTGAAAAAACGGGTGAAGTCATTGGCTTTTTAATGAGTGGTTTATTGGTTGGATTATTACTTTCGACCAGTTTGGCAGGTTTACTCTCTAACTTATTTCACTGGAAAGTGATCTATGCCCTAAGTTCTATATTGATGTTAATTTTAGCATTTTTATTAAGAACTCGTTTGCCTGCAGTACCTACATTTAAGATGAGTTATCGTAAAATTTTTCAGTCGATGGCCACGTTGATTGTTGAAGAAAAACGTTTAGTCTATCGCTCATTGATTGGCGGTTTTGCCTTTGCTGCAATGAGTATTTTATTTTCAACCATTGCCGTTCTACTCACTTCAAAACCTTTTGAACTCCCCGATGTCATGGTGGGCGTTGCTACGCTCATCGGTGTCTTTGGCGCACTCAGTACTACAAAAATCGGTAAAATCGCAGACAAAGGCTATACCAATCGTTTAACCCTCATCGGTGTGATTATTTTAGCCTGTAGTTGGGTATTTTTATATTTTGGTGGCACATCACTCTTCAGTTATATCATCGGGTATGGTGTGATTAGCCTTGGTTTAGCCATCGTGCACAGTAGTAACCAAAACATTATTTTCCGTTTACGCCCTGATGCAAAATCTCGTATTAATTCAATTTATATGACGGCTTATTTTACGGGTGGTGCGTGTGGGTCAGCACTTGGTGTTTATGCTTGGCATCATGGTGGTTGGACAATGACTTGTCTCGTTGGTTTGTGTTTAGTCCTTTGTTCAGCATTTTTTGCACTGCTAGACCGCTTATTTTTAAATAAAATCCAAGCTTAAAACCCATGCAAAATCCCACAATATTTGAGGGATTTTTTTTGCTTAAGACACCTGAACTACAGGGTAAAAGGGTTTACCTAAATCTATAATCTTTTCATTTTCCAATAAGATATGCATAAATGTAGGCAACACTGCGGTTAAAATATGACATGCATCCTGAATCTGTGCACGATTCACTGAGCTGTTATACGTCGAACCACCATGCATAATTTGGTTACGTAAGGTATAGAGCCGATTAAAAATCACATATAGCACTTCCACGCTGTCTTTTTGTTGCAAAGCTTGATGTACTTTATTTTTATCTTTCTCAAAACTTATTTTCCACTCTTGTTGGCTGATTTTTTGGTTTTGATAATCCCAAAAAGGTTGAAAAGTATAAGGATTATCAAGCAATATACGTATTGAATGACTGTATTTCGTCCAAATTAAATAATAAATTTTATGTTCAGTATCCGCCTGACACAGTTCCAATAAAAACCGTCTAAATTGCTGTCGATCTTTGATGTCATCACCGTCTTGCGCATAAATTGCGTTGAATGCAACCCATAAACTGATAAATTTTAAATCTAAACTTTTATCTAATAATATGGCTTGTTTCAACCAACTCAAACTACGATGAATTCTTAAATTAAATTGGTCTGAATTTTGCGCTTTCTTACTTTTGTAAGTTTCTTCTAAAACCAACATAGTTTATCACTCCATTCTTTATATTTATAAAATTACATTACTGAAGTTTAAGCGATGCATCAAGCTTAAACATTTAATTTTATTTAAAATAAATAAAACACGAGCAATA
Organism: Acinetobacter sp. 251-1; assembly: GCF_030329305.1. Taxonomy (NCBI): domain Bacteria; kingdom Pseudomonadati; phylum Pseudomonadota; class Gammaproteobacteria; order Moraxellales; family Moraxellaceae; genus Acinetobacter; species Acinetobacter sp. 251-1. Next base: position 76,656 of record NZ_JACANS010000003.1, read on the forward strand.
AAATTGCGACAAAAATTATGCATTATCACAGTACTGTAGATTTATAACTAAAACCCGTATAATTTGCCCTTTCGTTTTGCTCCTTGTGGATTATGTTATGTCTGATCTCCATTCTTTACAGCCTCGCATTTCGGTTGCCCCGATGATGGATTGGACAAGTGAGTTTTTATTTATATTTCAAATCAAAAACTTATTACAAAATTTTAAAATTTTAGGCGTAAAATAGGCGCAAATAACGTCCACATTTTGTCCAATTTTGCTGTTCTATTATTTTAATTTTATTTGACCATTATTTAACCAAAAAAACTTTAATTCACTATACTTCTAAAGGTTTCATCATGAACAGCGTTTACAAATGTCGAATTGATAGTATTCATTTATAAGCTAACTCTTGAATTTCTTTCTTATGTTGTTGAATGACACGTTTTGCACTATGCATTACAACACGCTTTGTTGCCTCGTTGTCATCAAACGGAATTGATAATAGTTGACCAGCCATTGCTGAACGTGGCTTTCTATTTTCAATTTTAAAATCACTTAAACGTTTAGTCATAGTCCTCTTCCTAGCAGGTGTTTCTATATACATTCATTTTAACATTGAATAGACTAACCGACACTCATTTCACAAAGTCTTGGTAATCTAACTCAAACAAATCAAGCATCTTTTTCTCGTGATCTAGGATTTGTTCTTTTTTCCAAACTTTTTCTTCTTCAAGCGTTTGAATCATCAAATACAATTTAAGGGTATCAATTTTACCCTTCCTTATCTCAGGCATAAAATAATCACGTTTAGCACTTGGCAAGCGATTCCCTATGCTTGAATTTTTACTTGAACTAATGAGACACAAGTTCCCAAAGCGATGTAAATTTTCATGATCTAATTTATCACGCTCTCCCTCTATCTGTTGTGCATAAAAATGCTCAACCGAACTCCGTTGCGTAAATTTAAAGTTTTTGATTACCTTATCATTGCTATTTTCTGCATCACAATAAATCAAGAAATCCAAATAGTTAAAGACAAAATTATTTTCAATATTGCCAAAGCTTAGTTTGGATTGATCAATTTTAAAATCATCAATTGTCTGATTGCCATAAATCAAATCAAAATAATCAATCTGTTTTTCATTTAGATACCGCTGAAAAATAAACTTTCTCGCTAAATGTTGTAATGCATTAAAATAGTCAGACTCAGATTTATCTGTATTTTGATAAAGCCAATACAGCACACCATTTAACCAATACTTATAAGACAAGGTAGGCGTGGAAACATGAAATGCTGTCATCAATAATAGAATTTTTTGGGTAATTTCAGAACTATCTCCATCCAATGTATTCACATACGAACTACTATCTTTATATCGTTTAAGCCGCTTTATACTCCAATCATCATGATCCGTAGAATAATCCCGCTTAACGATGTATTGATCAAATATAAATTTGCACTTCAGCAGGGTAAACATAAAACCTTTTACATTCTCAATAACCCTTTCATGCTCTTGGTTTCCCTGTCCTTTTAACAGAATATATTTTTCAAATTGATCAATCAGTTGCTTATCATCCAATGCCACTTTTTCATTACGGTTCGTTTGACTTAGCCAAATTTGTAAAACCTGTAACAAGAAATTCGGAAAATTGATAATACTGTTGAATCGTTCAGGCTTTTCTTCTTTTGTATCTTTATTTTTAATAGGCTCAGGCACTCGTTTTAACATTTCAGAAATAGATTTAAAATTGCTTTTCGAACTTGTTTGTTCTTTTGATTCTACATTTCTGCTAAAAATTTCGAGCAAGCTAGAAGCATTTTCAGGAACAAAATCACCCCAATCCTTTCCAAAAATCACATCACGATATATTGTAGAAAAACCATATTGAACGTAACGCTCCATATTGGCAGTCGCGTTCCAAATACTCGTAAATAGTGTCATGCTTGATGTTTTATCTGCTTCATCTTTGATTTGATTCAATACGCTCATCAATCTCGCTTTTAAAATTTCATGCTTTTCTAATTGTTCACCACGGTTATTCATAACCTCAAAATAATGATTGAGATCAGTATCTTTCGGAACTAAAACTTGTGTGATGACTACATTTTCAAATAAATATTTGCAAAAAACACTCAAACCGCCTTGATTGATGATTTTTTCCATTGCTCGTTGTAGCAACTCAAACCCCTGAACTAAATCGGCGTTATATTCGGATGATTTTAAATGTTGTAGATGATCGCCTCTAAGTAAAGCCTGAAAGGTTAAAGAAGACTTTGGACGACTTTCAAAATCAAGATTGAATTGATTAAACCAAGACATATCAAGAACAATTTTTTCTTCTTTGGATAATCGTTTCAGGCAAATCGCTAACAAGGTTAAAGTGGTAAATCGTTGCTGACCATCGATAATTTCATAAGTGCCATCGCTACGCTCAAAAACAACCAACGTTCCAATATAATATTTTTTACTTCCTTGAGTCTGCCCTTGATTTAACTGATCAGATTGCTTTTGATAATCTTGAATATCCAAAATTAACTGATCAATTTCTTTCTCACCCCAAGCATAATTACGCTGATACATCGGGATAATATAAGTCTGTTTATTCTCGAACAGGGCCTGAACCTTAAGCGCTTGGATTGACTCATTTTTCATTCTGATCTTCCTGTTAGAGATAATTTAGTTCTTTAAATAATTCAACTAAAGGCACAACATTAGTGCCTTGCTGTTTATCGACTATGGGGAGCGACCATCCGATGAGTTCACTTGGTGATTGAGCATATTTCAGTAAACTGAATATGTTCTTTTCTAAGACATAATTATCTATCGTTGCCAATTGCACCGAATATTGACTAATGCGACAGCGATATGCCCAAATAAAAATCTTTTCAATCGCTTCAGATAACCGATCTGTAGCAAATTTATCGATATAAAAAATCAATGCAGAATCAAACAAGGTTCGCACATAACGATCCCCATCCCTATTTCTTGCATCATATGAATTCAATATTTTGATAATTCTATTCGCTCGATCCTGTAGTGTCGCACCAAATATAGAAATCTTCTCAGACTGATCTTGATGATCCACTACTTTACTGATCTGTTTTTCATAGTGTTCAACCATTTCAAAAAAACGACGACCGTTAATGATCATTTGATCTAGCTGAAATGGGAAACTCATTTCTTGTCGATCTATTTGCCGTTGATATTGTGCGTTATAGTCATCAATAAAATAATGCGCTATGCGTAATGGTTCTAAATATGGATGATGGTCTGATTGCCCAAGATGAATACCTTTAAAAAGATGCACATGATCTTTATTGAAAAATCTTGCGGACTTTCCTCTTGACCAAAGACGAATACGGAATAGATAGTTCGAAAATAACTTTGCCAAATGATCCGAATCTAAACTTTCCCAATGCGCAACAGTTTGGGCTTTTAAATGTTGCTCCTGTTCAGAAAATTCTCGTAGATGATAAGCTTTTAAAAGATCATGTGGTTCTAAATCACGGCCACGTGCATTTTGTGAATCAAAAAACTGAAATGCCTCTGAAATATCATCTAAAATAAAAACCGCAACCTGACAATTATTGAGTAAAAAATCAATATCTTGTTCCGAAAAGTTTACTGAAACGATCCGTTTAGCGGCATTAAAATTCTGATAAATATTGTAATGGCTAATATCACTATTAAATTCTTGCACATCCATAAAGACATTAATTTGATTCGATATTTCATTCAAAGCTGTTTTCAGATCCTCTCGTTCTAAATCTAATTCTTGCTTCTGAATAACCGCCCAAACAAGGAGTATTAAAGTTAAAGTTCGTTGTTGTCCATCCACAATATTTATATTTTTAAGGCTCGTATTATTTTTATCACGGTGTAATACGATCGTACCTAGTCGATATGCAGATTTATCTTTATGTTCCTGTATATCATTGACGAGGGCATTTAAATTTTTTTCTGTCCATTTGTAAGGACGCTGATAATCAGGAATTCTGAGTTGATCTAAAATGAAGAGTAATTCTTTTACCGACCAAATCCCTGTCTTTAATTGATCAACTTGATGCTGAGCCATAAAAAATTATCCTAAAAATAAATTTTTTTAATTGTTAAAGTTATTATTTCATACCTTGATGCAATTTATAGCCATACCCATAATCTGGAATAAAAGTTTTTGTAGATTCACAAATACTTCCTTTAATTAACTGGTTAAGTAGTTGTTCTGCCTGAGAATACCCAATTAAAAAATGGTGTTGTAAACTCGATACAGAAACGACACCCACTTCCTCTGTGAATAATTTGGCACGTTCAAAAATATCATCTGATTGCATAATTTCCCCATTCTCAATGAATTAAATTTTTGCTCGTACTAAGACCATGCTGACATTGTCATACGCCTGTTTTGAATCTAATGACGCTTTCATATTGAGTAACCATGTTTGAAGCTCCACATCTGCTTTTAAAGGAAGCCATTCCCCACACTCCATCACATCATGCACACCATCTGTACAAACCAATAAGGCATCATTCTCAGTCAAATATTCTTCTGCTCTTGTAAAATCCATCACTTCATGCAAAGGATCAGCACAAAAGTATTGTAATAATGCACCATAAATACTGGCATAGTTTTCTCCTACTCTTAGCTCGCCACTTTCTCTTAACTGTTCAAGATAATTGTGATCTCTAGTCAGGCAATGCCACTTTTGATCATGTTGGCTAAACAAATAAACTCGACTATCGCCAAGATGTTGAATGGTCACAAAACCTTGATCGCCATCATTTTGAATGAATGCGAGTGTTGAACTTGCGCCAAAACTATTTTTCTGATGTGCTAATTGATCAACAAGATACTGCTGAATGGTAAATGCTTGACAAGGTTCTATCTTTTTATTTTGCATTAAAGCTTTTAAGACCGTATAGGATGCTTGCTCAGCTGCTGGACTATTGCTAATCCCATCCGCTACAGCAACACACCACTGTTCTTTATCAGAATGGCTATATAGTTTAGTGATGAGTCCATCATGTTGAATAACTTTATTTTCAATCAAAATGGCATCTTGTTGGCACTTTGACCTTGCCTTCCATGTCAGACCTTGCATTTCAAAAGTACTCATCACACCGATCTCATACTTGATAGTGATTTTCTTTTTACCAAAATCAGATAACACAATCAAGAGAAATTTTATTTAAATTACTGATTAATAATAAATTATTTATTAAAAAACTTACTTTACGCTTTTTAATTCTCATTCATGTCTAACTATTTAAGTAAAAATGTAACAAAATATTTTTCAAGCTAAATCATGATTTAAGACGATACCTTTGCTTCGGACTTTTCGGCTTATCTGGAATAGTACGCTCAATCAAACCAGCTTCTATTGCTGGATTCAAATAATTCTTTTGGAATGTTGCTCGATGAGTTAATCCGACCAATTGCATTAACTCAGCTAAGGTATAATCGCCTTGCCCCAATAAAGAAATTAAACGCTGTACATGATCGCTAGCTTGAGCGATAGCATGATCGCTAACTTGAGCGGTGTCATTTGAGCTGAGGATTGCATCTAAAATCATCTGCAAAATAAATTCTATAAACGGAGCTGAATCTGTTCGATCAGTACTGGCTTGCAAAGCCTCATAATAGGCTTTTTGATTTTGATAGATTAGGCTTTCAACTGGAATGTTTGCAAAGATTGGATTCCATCGACTCAGAATTAAAGTTTGCCATAGTCTCCCCATCCGACCATTGCCATCTGCAAATGGATGAATAAATTCAAACTCATAATGGAATACTGAGCTTTGAATCAGTGGATGCACATCACTGTCATTCAACCAATCGAGCAAATCAACCATCAAGCGGTTGATCTGATTCGCAGGTGGAGCCATATGCACCACTCGATCACCTGACATCACACCGACACCACCATGACGATACTGACCAACTTCATCAATCAAACCTGTCATTAAAATTTGATGAGCTTGTAGTAAGTCCGACTCTTGACTTGGTTGCCACTGCTGAAAGGCTTCATAGGCTTTAATCGCATTACGTACTTCCTGAACTTCTTTTGGAGGTGCAATTACGGTCTTACCATTTAGAATCGCCGTGATTTGCTCAGTGCTGAGGGTGTTACCTTCTATCGCTAGTGAGCCTTGAATTGTTCGGATACGATTGGCTTTACGTAGTTTTAGACTATCTTGGATTTCCTCTAAAACAGTCAAACGCCCTATGTTCTCACTAATCTGTGCAATCAAATGAATGATTTTTGAAGTGATGCTATAGGGCGGTTGGTATTTCATTTTCCAATATATCCTACGCTGTCTTATTCAAGATTTTCTTTAACATCTGCCCAAGATAAGCCGTTCCATTACCTACCATAAATAAAACATTTTTATCAGCAAATTCCTCTTTAGAAAGAGCGTTATTCAAAATATCTTTCATTGGTGTAATAGATAAAATAAAACTGTTCAACGTTAAATCAGAATGGTCAAGCTTAGCCTCAATATTTTTAATCTCTTTATAGAACTCTATTTTAGCATCGTCGTGATTCATGTTTCGGATGCCTTTAGGATCAACTAAAGTTAAATATTGCTGCTCTGTTTGTTTATTCACTAGCCACAATAAAAAATCAGGGTAAAAATTACCTGCCAAGGCGAAACCTAGTCCACGATACTTATTATCAGCATTACGCAACAAATAGAGTTCATGATCTTTCAGGAGTTCATTGGCATCTGGTGTATTGATAAAAGCCTGTAAATCTACAACAAACTTTACTTCACTACTTTGCGTGTGACTCGTATAGTCAAATAGCATTGGTGACCATGTAAACGGAAGACTTTCATCCTTTTTATCTAACAACGGATAGAACAAATGACGATCAAACGTAATCGCCCTAAAGCTACCATCTTCTTTCCAAGGCGCTAATTTATCCACATCACCTTTGGCAACTAAGTCTTTCAAAGTTTCTAATCTATCAAATACTTCTTGAGCTTCGTTATTTTTACCTTCTTTTGCTGTGAGCGTATATTGCTCACAAATTTGTACAGGTAAATCTTTATCATCTAAGCTAAATTCAGTCACCTCATAAAACTGCCCTTCATAGGCATTCTTAATCGCATGATAGAACTTATCCATATAGGATTGTAAAAGCTCCGTTAAAATCGCTTGCTGTTTTTTAATTCCACCTACATCACTAGATAATTCTGATCCATCGACCAAAAGCTTATACCAGTCATCCGCAGACGATTTGATATTTCTTAGACAAAACTTTTGTAAATCATCAACGTTCAACTGTAGGTTGCTATATCCACGCTGGAACTTATATTGCTGAAGTTGCAAGTAAATTTCATCAAAATCAAACATACACATGATTTTTGGTGAAATTTCATGCTCTTGACGCTTGTCTTTAACATCTGTTTGACGCTTTGACTTATCGGTATGGAATGCCTGTAAACGAGGATACAAATCCAAAACAATAAAAGGTTTTTTAATTTTACCTTCGTACTGTTTTGGAATTTTAAACATCGAAAGCTTTAACTGAGCCTTAAAACCATTGGCTTGATTATCTTTATAGCCATCTTTTAAGGTCAGTGTTTTTAAGCTCGGCGCTTTAATTTTATTGATTGGAAAATCCAAGGTAACTAAATCTTGATTCAGGATAATTCCTTCATCATTCAAGTAATCACGGAATTTTTCCATATAGTCAGCACGTAAACCAAAAATATTAATGGTTTGCATTAAATCTAAATGCAGACCTTTATATTCAGCCTTACTATAAATCTCTCTCGGTGTTCTTTTTAAAGAAAAATTCTCACCTTTTAAACGCACACCACGACCAAAGAGCTGAATAATCTGTGCGCCTTCACCAGTCCCCATGTTCAATAAGCCCATGGTCGAGACACGCCAGCTACTCCAACCTTCGGTAAATTTACGTGAACCGATTAGAAGATGTGTTTCACTATCATCATTATTTAATGTCGGAAATAATGACTCTGCAAAATCATCGGTACGAGCATTGATGTAATGCGTTTGACTTGAGTTCTCACAATTATCGTATAGGCCTTTTTCATCACCTACATTAATAACAGCAAAAGGCGTACTTTCCCCCACCTGTAAACGCAACTCACCTTTATTCGCCGTGATACGCACTACGTTCAAACGTTGATTGGTTGTAGCGTTAAAAAAGCTTTTTAAAATATCTTGGTAAAGATCAGTTGCATTTTGACCATGTAAAGGTGCAAATCGATTGGCAAAAATATTAATACCATTGGTATCGACCAAGCGCGATGTATTGGTGATCAAATCATTGAGCCAACCAATCACCTTGCTCTTACGAGAGGCATCTAAAAAGTCAGCCAAGAATTTCACAATAGCTAAAATATCGGAATCATCATCATTGACTTTATTTCCGACAAATACCCAGAGTGGTTTTTCAATATTAAACTTGGCAAGTTTTGCCTGATTCTTTTTAAACAAATACTGTTGTTGGTAAAATGAAAGTAGGCAAGCTGTAAGATATAGATTGCGCTCATCATCTTCATGATATTCTTTCATGTTCAGAATATTGACTTCTTTACGATAGCCATCTGCATAGAAGTATTTGTACGAGTAATCGAACAAAATACTTTTAGCATACACTTCTCGAAGCGCTTCCCGACGATATTTTTGCTGTTCCAAATCATCAAGCTGAATATTTTTTTTCTGTTCTTCGGTTAGCTTATTTATCGCCACACCATACAGCATTTTGGCTTTCTGTTTTTTGGCATCTTCAAAGCGTTTATAGACGTTGTCTGCCTTACTCACGGCTTGACCAAAGGTAGCCGAGTACTCAAAACTAAAGCCATCTTTAGTGAGAATATCTCGACGCTCCATCCAAGCACCAGCAGTACTACTTGTACCACGGTGTCCCTCATCAATCAGAACAAGATTCTTACCTTCCAAGCTCATGGTCGCAACGGTTTTATCACCATCCGTTTCACTCAGCTTATTCATATCGATGATTTGAATTTCATCTCGATACAAGCTATTTCGACTCTTCTGCTTATCGAACAGGGTCGCTTGAAAACCTGAGTCCGTGAGTTCTTGCAAATGCTGTTCACTCAAACCTTCATTCGGTGTAAGTAAAATGATTTGGTCTGGATAAGTACTATCGCCATTTTGATTTTGGAAATAATCCAAATACTGCAAAATATTGACATGCATAAGCAGTGTTTTACCACTGCCAGTTGCATTCCAATAACCAATTTTATTTAGGTCTTCAGGTAAATATTGCTGAAATTGCTCTGCGTCACTTTTCTGATCATGGTTATATTGTTCAAGCTCAACATTCAGCTCATTGAGCATATCCGCTTGATGATTAAAATATTGATCTAAATACAGTTCTGTAAAAAGCAATGAAAGGTATTGGAAGTATTTTAGATTTAAAATATGCCCTTCTATTTCATTACGTTGTTCCGTGATTTTTTGCCAGTGCTTCACAATGTTTAAGTCATAGCGACGTAGAACATCGATATCTACAACCTGTTTGTTAAACAAGGTATTGCTAATCACACTAAAGAATTTCGTTTGCCCTGCATTATCGCCTTCATGCTCGATCCCCTCAAACTGAGGATAATCAAGCCGTTGCTTCATACCTTCCAAACGATTCGGATTAAACTTCGACCATAACCATTTATTTAAAATCAATTGCTCGTGAAAATTAACTTTAACCGCTTTCGTTTTTGCTTTAGGAGCCTTTGCCACAGTGCATTACTCCTCAAACATATTTTTTAAGAAGGTTTGTTCAATCGAACGGACTTTGAGTTGCTTTTCTTCACCCTCTTTGGTGATGTATTTGCTTGCTACGTTGTGATCACCGTTGATATAAATCAATTGGTATTCACCATCATTTGGATTAATTTTAAGTTTTGCCAGTAATTGATCGAGTTCTGCATAGCCAATCTTTTCACAGTCACGCCATAGAACAGTTGTGTATTCACCTGTACGCAATTTACCTGTGATTTGTACATAGCCTTTGTCTAACTGATAATCTACTTCTTGAACATTCATTCCAATGAGATAGTTAAAGGTTTCAACCAAGTCAATATTTTTACGTTCAAATGCACCAGCGCTATCCGTGGTGATATTCATTTGATAGCTAAATGGTTTGAGAAAGTCTTTAACATTCAGTAATGAATCTTTGCTTTCTAGCTCAAGCATATAGTGCATGAGATAGTCACTATAGGCATTTTGATCTTCAGGCTTAGTTGATGTTTGTTGCTCTGCTAAAAGTGTCTGTTGAGCACCTTTGCGCACCAACTCTAAGTTATTTAGCGTATCTTCATAACTTTCAAGTTTCACAACTTTTAAGCAATGGCTAATACCAGACTCAGGATTGGTTGGTTTTCCTTCTTTCCAGTCTGCTGAATACACTACTTTTTGGATACGTGGCTTAATGACAGTATCGAAATATTCCCCTTGTTCTACAAGGATATATTTTCGATTTCCATGATCTTCACGGTTTAAAGCAATAGTTGCATGTGCTGTTGTACCTGAACCAGCAAAACAATCCAACAATATTGCTTCATGGTCAGCACTTAAATTAAAAATTTTTTCAACAAAGGAAATAGGCTTAGGTTTTATATTATTAATTAACGCTCTTGAGACAAGATCACTACCTTCAAATAATCCTAATAACATTTTTGTCGCATCTGTAGTGGTCTTTACATCATCCCATAAGGTTGTTGAAACTTTTCCCTTGCCTTGAGCTTCACTTAAAAATCTTTTAAAAGCAGGTCGCCCAGTACCAGTTCTTCCAAAAATGATCCGACCTTCTTTTAAATATCTAGCTACATCATCCTTTTCAAACCTCCAGCATCTACCTCTTGGCGGATAGAATATTTCTCCTGATATTGGATTCTGTATTCCATATGACAGATTAGCTCGTTCGTTAGGTGCATCCATAGGATCCAGTTTCCACAAACCACGAGGATCATTATCAGGATTAGTAAATCCCTCACCAGTTTCTGGCAATCTAAATTTCCCCTTATTATTATCAAAGTATGTTTTATTTTTACAAAATACAGTTGTATGATTTGTAGCAATCGAAATTAAAGCATCATTTGATACAGACTTTCGACTATTCCAAATTACATCGGCTAAAAAATTTCTATTACCGTATAGCTGATTCATCATTAACTTTAAATTGGCATATTCTCCATCATCATTACTAATCCATATAGTACTCATATCTTTTTGAAGAGTATGTAATTTACTTAATCTATTATTTAAGAAAGTGACCCAACTAGAGCTTTGAAATGAGTCTTTGTATAAAAAATCATTATCTGAACCCGTATTGTAGGGAGGGTCAATATATATACAGTCTATAGATTGATTGTATTGCTTATCTAAAAAATTCAATGCCTGAAAATTATCACTATGAATAATTAATCCATCTGTTTGAGCATCTAAGTTATCAATTCGTTTTAAAAGCTTTGCTTTGAACTCTAAGCTAAATAATGACGTATCCACCATCAAAGCTTGGTGCTGTTTTAAATACTCAATCGCTCCCCAACCTGCATCTGTACCTTTAAAACCTAAATCTTCCCATTGTTGCCACTGCGCTGTATTTTCTGCAATTTCAGCATACAAAGACTCATCTACTCGGTCTAAAGTAATACAATACTCAGCACTGACGACAAACTTTTTCTTTAGCCACAACTTTTTCTGAAAATCTTCAAGCGAAGCCAAGAAGCTAATGATTTCTAAACCAATTTGACGTAAACATTTGATAATACTGAGCTGACGTTCAATTTGAATAAACTGATCTACGCTCACTACATCATCCAAATGCATTACTTCATTTTTGATATAAAAATCAAGCTCATGACGCAAGAATTTACCCAAGTCTTTATGAATAAAATAATCTGCTGTATTTTTTTGCGTATAGGTACTTAAATGCTTCTGTAATACTGTACGTTTTGGATCTTTTTCTGTCGGTGCAAGTTGTACTAAATCATTTAGCCAGTCAGTAGTTAAAACTTCGGCATTCAAAATTTTATTATACGATTCAGTATTTAATATTTCTTGCTTCGAGCCTTTAGGTAAGGTTGCATATTCAAAAAGAATAGTCAGCTCGTTATTTTGAATAGAAAATGGAACAATCGTTTCTTCAAACTCTTCACCTTCTTCATCTATACGAGTAAAGGTTTTAGGTTCTGTGACAATAATAAAGCGACGGTCTTTGTCATTATCTTTACGGTTTTCACGCGCTGTATCTGCACTCACCAAACGGAATAAAACTGAACGCTCATCGTTCAACTTAAAACGATAGTTGCTAAACATCTCCCCAGACTTGGTGTAGTACTGGTCTTTGTTTGCCCAATGCAACATGACTTCCTCACCAGAGTAAGGAATAGCGTAGGTATCACCCTTATAACGACGTTGGCTAATAAAGTCACCATCATCATAATAACGACTAAAGAATGTGAGTAAATGACTATACACTTGTGACTGATCTGTCATTTCATGTGCATCAGCTTGGGTTAGAGCAATATATTTTTGACCTAATACACTTTCAATTGCTTCAGCATCAATGAGTTGTCCTTGCTCATTAAAAGCACGTTTACCAAATTCTGCTTTCAGCTCAGACTCTAATTCTTTTATGGCATTTTCATCCAGACTTGACTTTGCTTCACCAAGATATTGTTCTACTTTGGTTTTTAAACGCTTATCCAAGAATTCTGAAATTTCTGCACTACGTGCATTTAAAATACGATAAACTCCAAAATCCAAATCAGGACGATTGATTTGAAAAATTTCTTTGAGTTTAGAAACAAGTGCAGAAAACTGAGTACTCATGAATATTTCCTATTTTTCAAAACCTTATGACAAATAGGTTCTGGTGAAACGAGTTAAATTTGCAAAAGCAAAATTGGCGAGTATTTTATAGTATTTTTAGATGTTCAACCACAGTTTTAAAGTTGCCAAATCATTGATAAAAATAAAAATAAATGTTATATATTAACATTTTACACCAAATAAACACTCATATGGCTAATTTTTTCCCAAGCTTAGAAATTATTGATCAACTCACAGTCAAGCCAACTGAAGGTGAATCATTTCTTTTAAATAGGCTTGCACAAGAATTAGATGACACATTTGATGTTTATTTCAATCCTTATCTTGATGGAGATCGTCCCGACTTCTTGATTTTAAAAAAAGGGCATGGTGCAATAATTATTGAAGTCAAAGACTGGGATATGTCAAATTATTTTATCGATAAAAATAATCATTGGCGCACAACTCACAATCCAAAAATAAGAACCAGCGCACCAATGCAACAAGCATTCAAATATAAGTCACATTTATTTGAACTCCATATACCCTCATTAGGTTTTTCAAATTTATTAAATTCTAACTTTTATAAAACAATTCAATGCTTTGTATATTTACATACTACAACAAAAGATAGATTATCTGCACTTTATGACCGTCCTATAAATGAAGTAAAACACCTTATAAATTCAACAAATGAGCAAAGATACAGTTCAAAAAAATATCAACTTGAACGGGACAGATTTAATACCTTTGCTCAAGACAATATCTCTAGTTTAATAACAAAAATAAATAACCTTAAAAAAAATCCAATATTTCAAGATCATATTTATGATGATTTTACGAAAATTTTAATTCCCCCAAAGCACTTAGAAGAACAAGGTCATTACTACACATTTGATAAATATCAAAATAAATTACTTGATAGTATTCCAAATACAAAAATGAAAATTCGAGGTGTAGCTGGTAGCGGAAAAACAACATTACTAGCCGAAAAAGCTGCTCGTGCATTTAAGCGACACAATAGTACTGTGCTAGTGTTGACATATAACTTAGCTCTTCGAAACCTAATACGTGATAAAATAAAAAAAGCATTTCGCTTTAATGATTTAGAATTTGACAATAAATCAATTGAAATCAGCAACTATCATTATTTTTTTAAATCCCAACTTAACAATTTAGGCATTCCTTTTCCAACATCAGGTGATCAAGATGAAGATCTTGAAAACTTTGAAAATAATGAAATTTTTGACTTAGACTTTCAAGAAAAATCAAATGCTGAAATTATTGGTTTATCAAGCAAAGATTTATTTGAAATTGAAAAAAATGCCCGAGATGAAAAACTAGTTTTAGATGATTTTTTTGAAAAAGTATTTAAAACAGATCTGTTTAAAGAAGCGAATGAAAAACCAATAAAGTACCAAACTATTTTTATTGATGAAGTTCAAGATTTTGAAGTAGAGTGGTTAGAAATCATAATTTCCAACTTCTTAGCAGAAGATGGGGAGATGGTATTATTTGGTGATCAAAATCAAAATATTTATAATAGACTAATTAATAAGCAGGATTATCCTGTTACACGTGGATTTGGTCATTGGAAAAATTTAAAAATCTCACATAGACAAGATGATAAAGCTTTTGCTGATCTCTGTAATGCATATAAAGATACTTTTCTAAAGGAATATCCAGACCAATTAGAGCATGACATTATTGAAAACCTAACTTTTTCATTTTCAGATAAAAAGTATTTACAAATTCCTCTGGCAGATAGCGTTCAAGCAACCTATGACTTTATTGTTCAGACATTTCAAACGTTAAGTATAAGTCCAAACGATATTGCTATCCTTTCTTCAAAAATTGATTTTTTAAGAAATCTACAAAATAATTTTAAGTTTCAGAGAACGGATAGCACTTTTGAGACACCTAGTGAATATGAAATGATTCAAAAAAATTTTGATGGAAAAGTTGAAACTTTTCTAAAAAAGAAAGCTCAATTAGAAGAAAAACTACATTCTTGTCATCCATCTGATATTAACCATATTCGCTCTGATATCCAAAAATTAACCAGTTATATGAAAAATACAGCAAGACAGAAATTAAATGCCCTAGATGAGTTTCGTAAACTCAAAAAAAGACATTTTAATGCCAATTCTGGTTTAATGAAGATTGCAACCACTCATAGCTTTAAAGGTTTTGAAGCTGATACTACTTTTTTGATCATTCAACCTAATGATAGTCCAGAAATTGTTTATGCTGGACTGACAAGAGCAGCAAATAACTTATATGTCATTGATTTAGATACTAGCAACGTGTATAAAAACTTCTTTGAGAAACAACTTTCTTAAAACGTATAGAGCGAATAGAATTTTTTGGAATTCTATTCGCTTTTAGTTAAATTAAATTTTAATTCTGTTTATTTCGCTCTAACTCTAATAAATCTGCATATTCGGGACGATCTTTAAAGAAGTCAAAAATTGTTGTTTCTTCAATACCTACTTCTTTCTGTTTTTTATTGATTTCAATCAGTTGATCTTTAATTTTATAAAAATCCTTAACTCGTTCTTCTTCAGCATAGTTTTTAGCATTTTCAGCCAGCTTTGCTGTTTTTTCTTCAAGTTTAGAAGATAATTCATTACATGTAGTTGCAAAGTTATGCAACTTATCCCAAATACCCATTTCCACTATCTACCTTAAAATTATCAATAATTTAACTATACTTTAAATAACTTTCCACTTAACTACAAATAAGTTTTCAGCTTTACTTGAGCGATGTAGTCTTTGCTCCAATGCATCAATCATTGCATCACGCTTATCTGCGATTTCATCTTCAACATCAAAAACCTGCTGTCGCATGCGTCGTTTTTCTTTTTCAGTTTTTTGTATTTCTTCTTGCAATTTCTTTTCTGTCTCAATATCAGGTGCTTTGCGAGATTCTCGTTTAAGACTGGATATTTTTAACTTCACATCCTCAAGCATTTTCTCCACAGCAAGCAAACTATCCTCTGCCCACTGTTCTAGTTTGTCCCGTTCCTTTTTGAAAAACTCATCATTCAACTCCAAAGCATGGCTCAATGCAACTTGATACTGTTTATCAATATTTGCCTGAAATAACTCAGGAATCTGCTCTACCACATCAGCCAATACTGTTGCATTGACTTGAAGCAAACGCTCACACAAATCTACATCTAAAACCTTACCATCATCAGTCATTGCTGTGATCACAATATGTTCTTCTTCTTGAAAAGAATCCAGACTCAAGACCGTAATAGATAACCAACCTTGTTGTCCTTTTAAATTCTCTAGTAGCGTTACCTTTTGACCATATTGGCTATAGTCAAACTGAATAAATTGTTTCGGTGTTTGTAATCCTTTGGCATTATCTAAAACAAATTCACCAAGCGGATGAGTCAAACGATAGATAAAAGTATTTTCAGGAATTCGCTCACCTTTTCGTATAAGCTGATATTTCCCTGAAGGTGCATTCAGAATTGGAGATTTGGTTAAGTCAAAACTTAAATCGTGGTCGTGAAAGTTAGCAAATTTACCAAGAATATATTTTGTAGATTGCCAAAACAAACGACTAATTTTATCTAGTTGAAGTTCAGCTCGTTCTTTTTGAACTTTTAATAAATCATGAATATCTGCATCAAAATGTTCAAGTAACAGCTCTTGTGTCCTTTTCATTTTATCGTTAATTTGTTCTTCAAGCTCATCTCTTAATTGCTTAAAGCTTTGTTCTATTTCCTCCGAACTACGACACTGATCATAGATTTCAGAAATCCGTTTTTCAAAATTTATACCACTTTCGACTGTTCCTAAAATATCATTCGACGCACCAAAAACACCATCAAACAATTGGAATTTATCTTTAAGCAACTCCAAAACTCGCTGATCTGCTTCATTCCTTTCATTTAAGAAATTAACGACAACAACATCAAATTCCTGCCCATAACGATGGCAACGACCTATTCGTTGTTCCACACGTTGCGGATTCCATGGTAAATCATAGTTAATGACCAAGGAACAAAATTGTAAATTCACACCTTCTGCTGCTTCTGTCGCAATTAATATTTCTGCATCATTCTTAAAGAAATCGATTAAAGCCGTGCGTCGATCAATTGCTGGTGAGCCCGTGACATGTGGAGTCCCTAAATATTTACCCAACCACTTTTGATAAATACCCGTATTTGTTGCAGATGTATTACTTCCATTAAATCCTATTACTTTTCCGTTGTATCCTCGTGCTTCCAAGAATGCGATCAAGTATTCCTGAGTACGCTTAGATTCAGTAAAAATAACAGCCTTTCGTTTCGCTCCCATTTCAAACATACGAGCAAAGCCTTGTTCAATAGCAGAAAGTAAAGCGAAAGTCTTACTATCATCTTTAATTTTATAAGCCTGCTGTATATAACGTTCAATTTCAGCTATTTCAGATTTAATTAAACTAACATCTATTTGTCTATGACTGACTTCCTCATCAAAATCATCCAATAATTCTTCATCCATATCCTCATCAACAATAAAATTACTGAGCCAATCTTCATCTAAACTCTGCTGTTCAAGCAATTTTTTCAATCGCTGTTGAATAGCTTCTAAAGTTGCAACTACAGCAGGAGTTGATGATGCTAAAAGCTTTCTTAAAACAATTGAAATTAAATGTTTTTGTTGTTGGGGAAATGCATAACTTACTTCTCGCTGCAAATACTCACTGATTGAATTGTATAGGCTTTGCTCATCATCGGTAGGCTTAAAGGGAACTGTTAAAGCATGACGATTGGTGTAAGGAACATATTCCAAAACATCTTTACGCAAAGTCCTTTGCATAAATTGTTGGATTCTTTTTTTTAACGATTGAATATCACCATCAACCACATATCTAGAACGAAATGCTTTCTCATCACCAAATAAGTGCTCATCTATAATCGTACTTAGACCATAAAGCTCCATTAAAGTGTTCTGTAACGGTGTCGCTGTTAATAACAACTTTTTCTTGCCTATCAATGAGCGTTTAAGACTATTCCCAATTTTGTTACTTGAGCGATGAGCATTCCGTAATTTATGTGCTTCGTCTATCACCACCAAATCCCAGGGAATTTGTGCCAAAGCATGTTCCATTCGATTGGCAAAAGGATAAGAGATTATAGAAATCTTCCCATTTTTAAATGGATCATAAACACCATCTTTACGAGCCATATTCCAAGTTTTTAAATCTAAAACTTGCGTAGGCAAGTTAAATTTATCTTGTAGTTCTTGCGCCCATTGTTTTCGTAAAGATGCTGGGCAAATAATCAATAAATTTCGACGTCGTTCTGCCCAGTACTGACAAAGCACCAACGCTGCTTCAATCGTTTTACCTAAGCCAACTTCATCAGCAAGAATTACACCTTTACTTAATGGATTATTTAAAGCAAAAAGTGCTGCTTCAATTTGATGAGGATTCACATCTACTTGGGCATCAAACAATGACTGAGATAAACGGTCAACATCACTTGCTGAACGCTTTTTAGTTATTTCCCATGCAAAATATTTTATTTGGTGGTTAGTATAGAGCATTGTTCTAAAAATAAATTTAATGATAAATCAATATATCAAGTAAATTGAGAAAAGAGCAAAAAAAAGGAAGCTAAAACTTCCTAAAATGAAATGAATCAATTTTCACTCAATTCACCGCCCTCACACTCCCCTGTAACCCCTTCTGCATATCCTGTACAAATCCCTCACTTTGATTCGGCTGCGGCTTTGCCTTGGTTCTCGTCGTGGTTGCAGGCTGTGTCTGTTCAACCTCTTGATTTTCCATTTCATCCGTATAAAACTCCTCCACCAAATCCATACCCTCCTCGGTATTCACCTCAAACTGTGCATTGGCAAAACATTGTCTCGCCATCTGATCTAAAGCCATTTGGTTAAATCCCATCGCTTTGCTTTGTTGATCAATCTCTTGTGCCATTTGAATGGCTTGTTGCAGATTGACGCCATCTCTTAAAGTTAAATCTACATAGTACACAGGGGTACGATAACTTTGTGTGGTGGACTTGCCTCTCAAGGTCAATTGAAGTGGTAGGCATGACAGCAAGCCATTCGATGTTGCATGATAATAACTCACTCGTGCTGCTAAAGTTCGGATACTGTTAAAACCTGTGGTTCTAAAAATAAATGTACCGAGTTCATCCGATTCATCTAAGTTGACATGCAAGCGTCCAAAAGGTTTACAGTTCCCTCCTTGTGCCAATGGACATAAATCAGGTGATGGGCATGGATGTTGTTCAACACCTTGATTGGTTCGCCTTTGGCAGGTTTCACCATTGCCGATACAGACAGGTCGCCCAGTCTGACGGTCAAATAAAGTGTACTCAGCTCTAAGATTCAGTTCAGGATCGTTGAAGATCATCCGTATTGGAATAGAGCGTAGTTTTTGGTTTTGAGCTTTGGCTCTGAGCTGTTCATCAAGTGGATGTTTCACCCAACCCTCCTTGCTTTGGATTTGACTAGTGATAGTAAATTGATCATCCTTTTCAGGGAGTCGTTTACCGTTCTTTTCAACGACTTTACCGATACTAATACGTCCAAGGATCGGTGGTGTAATGGCTAGACCTTTGATCATGTTGTTTGTCCTATAAGTAAAATTTTACTGAATACCCTTTGTTATGTAAGTAAACAGAAATATGAAAAAGCTACGACTTTGCAAAAACCGCCATTGTTGGTCTACCGCTCCTTCGGGAGTCGGTAGATCGGAGGTGGTTTTTTGCGCTTTTTGAGAGAACGGATATTTCATAGATATATAGCCGTGATGCATTCAGTCATCGCTATAAATCTGAAAACGTCGTGTCCCGACTTTGTTTTGAGGAAATTGCTCAATCAATTCAGGGTGAAGTTTCAGCACAGCCTTCGTATCTAAGCCAATCGAATCTTTAGATCGCTTCCACGTCACCGAACCCTTATTAAAGGTGGCTCGTTCTGCATCCTTCATTAACATCTGAATTTGATGCTTGGTTTCATCAAATTTATTTTGATGGGCTTCAATGTGATGTTTCTCTTGGACCAGCTGTGTGAACAATTGATTAGCATGTTCATTTTGACTAAGGTCTTCCACCGTTAAAGGAATATGTTGGGGATAGAGTTGCTGAATCGCTTTGGCTGCCGATTCACTTGCATCGACTGATGGAGGCGTGTCATTTTCCACACATTCCCAAAAGTAGCGTTCTGCATTGACGATGTGTTGAATAACCGATTCACTGCGAACCACTTTATAGATACATGTTTCGTGACCACAGATCAGTACACAGATATGTGCTGCCTTTTTACCCGTGACTGCCAATTGATGTTGTACCTGACACAGTACATATAACGGCACACCGTCTCGCCATAATTTTGCGCCATATTCACCTGCGGTTTTACATTCTAAAATCTGTACTTCATCACTACCCACCACGGAGTAATCCAAATTAGCCAGCATAAAATGCTTATCCGCTTCGGGATGTTGCAGTACAGCATTGATACGACGAACTTTATTATTGGTATGCATGCTGTAGTATTCAGCGACCAAAGGTTCAAGTTGCTTGCCCCAATATAAAGGTGCATGTCCTGCAATTTCATCTTCAATAGATTGTTGGATTCGACCTGTTTTAATCATCCACAGTTCGAGCATCGACATATAAGGATTAAGCCCACAGGCTGCTGCACAATCGCTACTACCAATTCCCTTGCGTCGAACTTCAAGCCATTCTGCCTGAGTCATATTTTTGGTATTGACCAATCGTTTTGCAGTAAAGAATTTGGGTGCAATAAATGGGGTACTTGCTTGTTGAATTGTAGGATCTAATATTGCTGTATTCATCTTGAATTCCTGATTTTTAATTGAGTTTTTTGAAGCCATTTTGATCGAAATGACAAATTTCGGGCATAAAAAAACCACAGCCGAAGCTATGATTTTAATAATTTTTAAAATATGAATGATTGTGAAATTACATATAGATAGGTCTAACTTTCCATGAGTGAAAAATGTATTTTCAACACTATGCGATCATGTTAAGTGCCTGTTCCAATCCTCGTTGTTTGATTGATGCACCTGCGCCAAACCACGCTGAATCGAGTCGGTGATCGGTACTCATCGCCCTGCGTTCATGATCTATAAATTCTGTGATTGAACACAGTAATCCATAGGCAGTTCCTTTGGCAGAACCCAGCTCCGCACCTCGTCCTTGACCATTAAACATTTCCATAGCTCGACTCATCGCTTTGCCATTTGGTTCAGCCTTATCCTTGCCATTGGCTTGGGCTTGTGAGGCTACATCACGGTAGAATTGAATGATGTTATCCTCCTGATCTAATACATTGTTCATAGTGCTGTTATTGAATACAGCATCAAAATAAGCTGAGGCTTCCATCTGACTAACCTTACGCTGTGTCAGTTGTTTCATCTCATACATATGGTCTTCCCATGCACGGACTGAAATACCCAATTGCTGTTTAATCTTGTCTGCATCGAACTTGGTACTGTGGGGAACTTTGACCACACCTGCACTGCTGTTCTGTCCTTTTAAGGCAATCGCTAAAGTGTTGTTACACACCACTCGGATCGAGGTAAATTGTGCGGTGGTAGCAAGGGTTCCGTCACATGCTGTTGCCAAGAGCATATAGCCATTACTGACATCTTTACCTTTTAAAGCTGATGTTTGTCCTGTACGTGCCAGTGCCCAGAATTTCTTGCCACCTTTGAGTACGCCTGCGGTTTCTAGTTCAAAACCTGATTGCTCAGTGAGATCGCGATAAAATTCTAAAATCTCTCTAGGTTGAACTTCCTGAAAGCGTTGACTGACGACGGACAGTGGAGCATGGGTATCAGAACGATAAAGCACTCGTTGTTCTTCATAGGGCATGATGATGCTTTGCCCTCGTTCATTTTGAGCCATGTAACTGACATTGGAGGATTCAATGCGCCAGTCCATACCTGCCTGTTGTGCCCAGACTTCTATCGGTTGATTTTGGGTAAGTTGATTCCCTAGCCCATGCCAAGGGGTTTCTCCAACATACGCCATTTGTTCAAGTTGATGTGCCATGGTTGTATTCCTTTTAAATTAAACTGAAATTTGAATCTGTGTTAATACTGACTTTATTTAGTGCAGAAGATACGTTGGAAATTTTTGGTAGCAATTGTGGCAAAAACACAAATTCTGCGGTGGTGGTGCACTAGTTTCGGTGAATGAATTCAATACACTGCCTATTACTGTTCCTGCGATCCCACCGATGATCGGTGGTAGATTAAATGTCTTTGCGACTGTTGTTCCCAATGCACCTAATGTAGTGGGTGTAACCAGACTAGATAAGGTGTTATTGGAATGTTGTGTACTTGTGTCAACCAACATGACTTCAGTTGAATGACAAAAGGGGCAGCTCAAGCTCATGGCTCGACTCCTTAAATTTTGGGCATAAAAAAGCCTGCTCGAAAGCAGGCTTTGTTTTCATATTTTCATGAATGGCTCAAAAGAGCTTCATGATTCTCATTAGGATGTTATGTATGTGAAATTATTTAGAGTCATTTAATTCCATGTATCTTTTAATTCAGTATGTCTACAATTAATACATTCCACTACAATCTTAGACCCTTGCGTGCCTCTTCTTATAAAGCTGTGGTGCTTGCCATTTTTACGTTCTGTATGACAACGAGCACATTTTTCAACATTATTACAATAACCATCTACCCCTTTAGAATTCCAATGCTCGTGCACTGTAACTGTTTCAACGGCATCACAATACTCACACTTTAAACGCTTTTCACATGAACGATTGCTATGATATTTGGCATCCGATTTGCTTGGAAACTTATGTTTTTGTTTAATAATTAGCTGATTACACTTATCACAAGTATATTCCATATAACATTGAGGCTGCCCTTCAATATGCTGAGGTTTACCTGAATGCACACCCACTTTGCATCCAACATTTGAAGCTGTTTCTTTGATTGCTGCCCAACTTTCTGATTCAGCAATTTTATTAGCTGATTCTTTAACTTTATCCCAAAATCCCATACGATTCCCCCTGTGGTTAATTAAATATTAATTTATATAAACTTATATCTTAAATGAGTTTATTGAAAATTTATAAATTGCCTTCAGCATATAGCAAACCTAATTCAATATTGGCTTGTTCTTCACCCTGAGCCGCAGCTTTTTTAAATAGTGAAGCTGCGATTTCATAGTTTTTAGGTACACCGACACCAAACTTAAAAATCATACCTAAATGTAGCTGCCCTTTAGCATCTCCATCTTCGGCAGCCTCCCCAAAATACTTTGCAGCTAGTTTAGGATCTTTATCAAAGAATATCCCCTTAGCATACATAAGACCTAATTCAACTTTTGCTTCGCTATAACCATGATCAGCTGCTTCTATTAACAAAGCTGCTGCAATGTCACAATCTTCATCTACCCCTAATCCATATAAAAATAGTTTTGCCAATTCAATGTTTGCTTCTATATATCCTTGCTGTACGGCTTGATTAAAATAATATCCAGCTTCCTCAAAATCCTGATCAATACCTTGCCCGTAACGGTTCATTAAACCATACATATATTGTGCTTCAGCATGCCCCCCGGTAGCTGCCTCTGCAAACATAGATGCAGCTGTTTCACTATCTTCTTCTACACCCTCTCCAACTAGAAAGCATTGCCCCAATGTAAAAAGTGCCTCTATATCACCATTTTGAGCTTTATTAAATAAACTCATCAAATCATCTCTATCCATCTTTTCAACTATGCTTTTTCTAATTCAATCCTTTTGAATATTAAATTAATTTTAATAATTTTTTAATGATACACTTAAATCAAGTTTCTAATATTATTAGTATGGTAGATCAATTTTATCGCCTAAATTAAAAAATTGCCCACCCTAATAGCTTTACTTAAATTTTGTAATAAAGAGAACACTTCATATGGCAACAGAAGCAAAATTTCGCGAAGATCCTGATCTAGCATTTCTACAATATTGTGATTTTCAAGATCTTAAGTTATTGTCAAACACTCTAATCGCTGATAGTGAAGGTACAGAACAATGGACAGGGGGGCTAAAAAGCACACTTGTTAAAAACATGAGCATGTACTCAACTGAAGACGATTTATATAAAAATAGCTGGAAAGCAATTGCTGCTGAAATTCAACTATTTGGCGGAGATACAGTAGTCAACCTTGTCAGAGGAAAAGGGGTTGTATATCGTGAACTACTAGAAGATGTTGCAAAAAAAACAGGTGTAGATTTCCATAAAGATACTTCTGATATCAGTCTTCTTGAAGAAAAAGTACTAAGAACCCTTTTTGGTCGAATCACTCAACTTAATGAGCTGGACTTCATTAATAAAAAATTGAAAGAAAAAGGATACTTAGGACTAACCTCAATTAAAGAAAGCCCTCTTAAAACGATTAAAAATAGTCTTGGAGGTGGAACCGCTTCAGGTACAGCTGGTGGACTTTTAGCTGGATTAAATATGGCTAAAAATTTTATTAAAGTAAATCCATTCGTTGCAGCCGCAACATTACCTCTAACTGCAAAAGATATTACGGCTCCAGCTTATCGCGTTACAATACCTGCTGCTTGTATTGTTGCGATGATGAGGATTAAGCATGAAGAAAATAAAAATAACTACAATGAGTTTTAAGGTATCAGCATGTTAGATAAAGTATTTAGTTACGACATTGAAAAATTTTCAAAAGAGCTTTTAGAAGCTATAGCAAATGACCAGGTGATTTTTAGAGATGGTGTTGCCTACTGGAAAAAGGGGCTCGAACATGTAGGCATTATTCAACATATTCCTTTAAAAGAAGTCAGTTCTGTAGGTGTTGAAACTTTTGTTCAAGGATTAAGCTCTTTGCAATCAACATTGCAAACCACAATTGTTTCAGCTCAAGCTATTTCTACTGCGACGTTAATGGTAGCAATGGTAATCCAAACTCAAATTTTAAGTAAAAAAATTGAGGTTGTAAAACAGTGCGTCTTGAAGGTTTCTCAGGATATCAGAGAACAAAACATTTTATTTTATACAGACAAAACGAGCGAGTATTTAGCTTTATTACAGACTTTTAAACTATTACTAGACAACAGAACCTCACTTACAGATGTTAATCAGTTAGCCAATAATACTTTGTCATCCTCTATACAGCTTAAAAACCATTTAATCTCCTTTATTGGAAACCTACTAAGTTTAGTGCAAACCCAAAAAATTAGTTCACAGCAACATGTTGAGCTAATTATGCAATTTATCCAACAAATGATGGAAATATTACCTATTGGAATGCATCTAGAATTTATTCTTTCACATCGCCTAAATCAAAATGAGTTTTCTCAAATTTTGATTGAAGATAGCCATCGCCAATATTTAGGCTTGATGAGTCAGTACCGCAATTATCTCAATGAGATTAACAATGGTCTGAAAGAGTTTCGGATAAAGCAAGATCAAGTTCCATTTTTTGAGAAAATCAGACTACCTGCAAAAAACTTGTTCCAATATTCAATACATGTAGAGTTACTTGAAAAGCCTGCGAAAGAAAGAATCACATATATGAAATTACAAACTAGCTTGATTAAGACTTAAAAAAATTTTGAGCTATAGTAGCTCCACCGTTTCCTATTTACTCAGATACCCTTGTGATCAGGTACTCGAAGCTGAAATGATTACAGATCAAGGCAATGTAAATTTATCATTTTAATCTCAAACCCGACCCTATAGAGAACACTGCTAATAGTTGTGTTCTCTATTGAAAAGTCAATAATTTATAAACCTCTTCGATTTTTTGAATCGACTACCCCTCTGCCAAAGCTACGCATATTGACTGAATCTTTCACTCGAGGATGCTGCTGCTCTTTCTCACCATTCACCAGATAAGGAACTACATAATTCAGAAAATTATTAATCTTCTTTTCATCATGACGATGAATCACTCCAATGCCTAAAGTTCCCATCAATTCATAGATCGCCATATAGTCAGGATGGTTACAATTAAAAATATAACCATATCCATGAGTAATCTGCTTCCAGCACTCACCGACCCACTGCCCCATCATAAAACCTTCTTGATGTATATTTCCATCGTATATAAGCAATAAATGGCAGTGATAGCCTTTGCTTACACCATGCTCTAATGCCCATGCATAACCATGTAAACCACTAAAGCAAGAATCCTGATCTGCGATACGACGAAGCAAGACCTCTAAGGCTTGGTTAAATGCCTGAATGTTGTATAAGGCTTGATATTCTTTCTTGATAGATAGATCCACTCGAACAACCAGCATTCTCGCATAATGATGAATGAGTGTGGATGCATATTCAAAAAGGCTTTGCTGATTCTTTAATTCACGTTTTTGAAAATCGATTAGTTGTTGTTGAACACAGCCTGACAATGACTGGATATAAGTCAAAATATGCCATACAGTCATTTCATCAAAATCTTTAATAGATTCATAATTTGCCTGTAGCATTTGGCTCAGTGTGTAATCAACGGTCTTCACAACCTCAATGAAAATCAGTACTGTATTGCAATAGTATAAATGAGCGCTATAGATTGGCTTAAATGACTGAACTAATTTTTCAAGGTCTATCATGAAGTTTTGATGATATAGATCATAACTACCCAAGCAAACCTCTTGGATGAAATGGTCTACTCCTGCCAGCACTTCGGCTTCATGGTAAAGCTGATCATATGGATTATTTTGAAATTGAACATTTTGGTACATTTAGGTTCTCACTGAAATATAAGGTTCATATCTAAGTGAGAGATGTAAAATTTTACTGATCATGATTCTGTAGCAGGATGTTATGATCATCCTGCTTAGCTGAATATGCTCATAGACTTTGGAACATACTATAGGGTTAGTTCTGAATATTTTAATACTGTGTTATTGATACATAGTCTATAGCCCATTTGAGTATGGGCTATACTGAGTTAAGTGACTCACAGCCACTCACCTAACTAGATAAGATATTGTTTATGTTTAATATATTATTTATATATTACTTATAGCTAATAATATATATTACCTGTTAAGCAAGTCATTCTGATCTGACTATTACACCGCAGCCCCATACAGCGAGAACAACGAAAATATGGGAATGTTGCAGAAGCTAAAGTTACGCCTTAGTTTTGATTTTATTTCTAGAAATAGCAAAGTGATCTAAAGCTAGGCAGTTCTCAGGCAGCAAGCCAAAATCCTGTAGTTCTTTGAGGCTCGGTTGAATGGATTCACTAAAAAAATGATTACGCCTTTCATCCTGAAAAATTGCTTGCTTAGATACAAATGCAAGGTTTTTATCTAAAGTAATTTTGGTAAATTGATTCGAGATTTGACTTGGAAATGGCATAAAAATACAAATATATTGTGTTTGCTTCGCATGACGTGGAACAATACAAAATTGACTGAATTGTTCTTTTAAGCCTAAATACGTTAAAAATGGATAAAGCTGATTCTTCGCGATCAAGGTCATCATCAGACCTAACATTGATAAAAGATTACTGTTACTCCGAGCAATACGATCAGATTTTTCAAATGGATCATCTTCAGCAAATTTCAACATAATATTCAATCGCAATCGATCTGCCATCTTTTTCAAATCATGTAAATCTACAGAGTCTCCACCTCTAGATAATGTCTGAGCTCTAGACAGATCATTGTAAATCTGGGCACACCATTGTTCTAAATAGCACTGAAGAAATCCTAATAAAGAAATTCCCCCATTCAAATGTGTCTTTGAATTTTTTTCTGGGAAAAACTCAATTAAATCTCTAAGCCATTGACTGCTATCATGATCATTTGGCATCTCAAGAAAAAGTGACAACAGATGTATTATAAAACGATATTCAAAACGTTCATATTCAGATATTGAAGAATCCTCCTTAGCCATCTCAATCGTCAATCCCTTTGTAGCAGCGATCAAGTCTGGCATTCTTGTGAAAAGGTTTACATAAATCTGATAAGTATCGTTAATCGTTAAAATCCTTGCCAACGTAGATTTCTTGCTCTCGAAAAATTGCAGTAAACTTGCAACCTGCTGCACCTCAAAGTAGTGTGGTTCTGGATATTGAATTATGAAATACCGTCCATAAGTTGCTTTTTCCTGCCAGATTTCATGTGATAAATTCAGCATATAAAATGGATTAGACACTCTTATAATTTTACTGGAAAGCACACCGTCAACTCGTGTTCTAATCACACCATGAATTTCTAGCGTTTTGATGCATCTAAAAATGGCATCTTTAGACATACCTGTTTTGTGCTTTATTTTGTGGATTCCACACTGATTGATAACTCCAAATTGATTACTATTTCTAACCAATACCATGAGCACTAAAGCAGACTTAAAATCCAAGATCCCTGACAATCTAGATGACGTATGTTGCAAATGATGCATATAAAAATCATCTAGTCTGGTTTCAACAAGATGTTGAAAAAGCCCTATAAAAGGAAAATTATCTGCTCTTGCTGTTTGATGAAACCACTTTTCTAATGTCAGTGGTTTAATTTTTTTTGCATTCATACAAGCCAAGAATAGACTGTAATCGATATAACTCTTTTTTTCAGAAGTTAGTTCATCTTTTCTTTGGATTAAAATTCTGTGGGTTTCCAACTCAGTAATACATTCCTTAATTTTTTTTTCATTGATATGAAAAGTCTTTGCCATTTTTTTTATGGATGGAATAGCTTCTCCCATTTTTAATTCAGCTATGACTTTAAGTAATAGCCACCTTGCTTGAGGACTTAAAATAATCGATGAATAGTCATGAATCAGCAAAAGAAATGCAATTTTAGATTCAGCTGAATTCATTCTCTCTCCCCTAATTTTGCCCACGGCTCTAGCCAATAAAAGTCAGTACTTAAGCAAAAGACACTACTATTAATATTAGTTTTAATATTAACTTAAAATTTTATTTAACATTAATATAATGTTAAGTTAATATCAATCAAGTCAATAATTTCCTACAGACAAGAATATGGCAAGACCCTACGAGCACCTTTCTATCTGGATTCAAAATGATCGAGAGCTTAAAGAAGAATTCATACTACAGAATAAGAATGAGTGGCTTAAAATTTATCCCAATGAATTTTCTGTTTCAGTGACTCAGCACAATAATTTAGGCCTATATACTGAAGTAGCTGTACTAAGCACAAAGGAAGTAATGACCATTTCAAAACGGTTATATGAAATCATTCGTAAAAAATTCAGAGAGTTTAAATACCGGAAAAATCACAAATCAAAGGGGCATTTGCAAGCAAGAATAAGTAAGAACACCAAATTAAAGTTAGACAACATCAAAAGAAAGTTGGAACACGGAAATGCCTCTACAACACTTGAGCATATGATTAAAAATTTTGATGAAGACAAATTTAAACTAAAATTGCAGGTTGACGATTTACAAGAACAACTTAAAGTGGCAAAAAGTAATGAAGCATTACTTACAAAACGATCAGAAAATACATTAAAAATGCAGCAAGCTTATGACAACCAAATTCAAGAGTATTTATTCAACCAATGTGTGGCTATCACACTAAAACTGAAAATGCTTGATCAATACATTTCCTTTAAAGAGGATATTGATAGCATCTACGAGTCTTTTGATAAAATTGAAAAAGAAGCAGCACAAGCTGAAATTATTACTAAACTAAAATCTAGACTTGAAGATAAAATGCTCAACATCAAAGCTTCTTTGAAACCAGCCTCTGATGAAGTAGTCCCACTTAATGTAAGTACCGACCTAGACTCTCATAAAAATACTACCATCTCCACTAAGCCTTCAAGTTATGCAAAAGGCTTATCAACTCACCATGACTCCCCTGTCTCTGAGAATCCACCTAAAGACCTCTCTGATACTGAGCATCCCACCATAAAAAGTAATGCTAGATCTTCACATTTACGTGAAGATCTATTTAATCCATTCAAAAAAAATACTAAGAATTGATCAAAGTATTATTTCCGACAAGATAGTAGGCTGATTTCGGAGCTCATGAATAATGGTTTCGGCAATATACCCACCACTATATGGCATCTTATATTTGAGTTTTTCCATCTCTTTAGACGGGTATTTTGCCTTGAGTATCTGATTCAACCCATTAAGTTCTTTCTTTAAATCTATTATTTTTTTAGAAGTTAAAGCTGTTCTTGGTTTTCTGCGTATACCGTCTTGATCAGCTTTATCTTGCTTCACTGATGACAACTCTCGTTCTAACTTTATGAGCATTTCTTGCTTAAGCACGAGTTCAGACTTAATCCACTGAATATCGTATTCCTCAAAAGCTTTGACCAGATCATCAAGCACAAAATTAACTGCTTGATTTAAATTTTTCCATTTACCACGATGTGCCACTTATTCCCGTAAAATACGATATATAATTTCACGTCTTGGGTATAAATGCTTGTCGTAACGAGCTTTGACTGCAATGATAGCCTTTGCACTTTTGGCAAGTGTAGGGTTCTGAATAAACTCCAATCCACCAAGCATTTGTACGGAGGCAATTAAGATATCTGAATATTGCCTTTGAAAAATTTTGGCAGGTAAGGTATTCACTTCAACCCTTAATGTATTAAGTTGTATTAAAAGCTCAGCGAGCTGAGATGGTTTGAAGGAAATATTCAAATCAGCCCCCATCATTTCAGCAAAAGAAATTCTCTCCTCATTTACTGAAAAATCATTCTGCTGCATTCTCTTTATAATTTTTTCTTTTTTATCTATGTATGATTGATTCTCCTTTGCTATTAATTCATCATCTAACTCACACTGATAGTAGTAGCAAAAATTAGACCATATATCCTGTTCAAGCATATCTAAATTTAGTAATTTTTTATCATTCATAATTTATTAGAATACAAATAATTAGATAGCATAATACTACTATATTTTTAGATGCATGTACTGCTCTACTTTTTAAATTCCATTAAATTTACTGTAAGCACATCAACCGAAATAATAGGAATTAATTCATGAATAGTGCTTTACAGCTTTCCACATCCGACTACTTATTTATGCGCTACCGCAGCACAACAGTTAAACTAGATGACGTAGTCAAGGATTACTACCCTCATCTCAGTAAAGTAAAAATGTTAGAAAAAGCGAGAAATCAGGATTTTCCATTTTCTTGCTTCCGACTAGATAAAAGCCAAAAAGCGCCATACTTTGTTCATGTAAAAGATTTAGCTAATGTCCTAGATCAACAGTATAAATATGCTGCTCAAGATCATGTTACTCTTCACCAATGAGGGGTAACACCTCATCCAACTCTATTGTCTTTTTCCTTTTTTTCACAGATACATATCTTTCCAAACTTCCCCATGAATCATGTAGACTCACTTGCTGAATTTGAGGAATTGTAAGTCCTTGCTCAGCAAGACGAGTACACCCCTCATGCCTTAAATCATGGAAACGTAAATCTTCGATTCCTAAAATTTTACAAGCATTTCTAAATTCACCACCAATCGTTTTAGGACTTAGAGGAATGAGCAAATCCTTGTCATATCCTCGATTCAACATACGTTTTCTTGTACTTTTCACTTGTAAAAGTTCAATTATTTTTCGGCAGGGCTCTAACACAGTAAATTCTTTATGGTTACCCTTTGAGCCATTCGGATTTTTTAAATCCCGTACTTTCCACACTTCATTATCCTCGTCGTAATCAGCCAATAACATTTCAGTAATTTCTGACTCACGACGACATGAAAATATTGCAAACCACATAATCAAATGCATGGGATAGCTATAAACAGGCTTTTGCCATTTTCGATAAAAGTACTCTGTGAGTTTTTTTAACTCTGCTGTTGTAGGCAAGCGATCACGCTTACCACTCGAAGATATTTGTCGAGTCTTGCGTAATTGCGCCGTTGCTTTATCAAAGCCCGCCAAATCAACATTTACATCCCACATGACTGAAGCATGAGACAATACGCCACGAATGTGCAATAACTCATGTTGCAACGTACTTGTCGCTATTGGTTTTAAATCCAATTTTGCATAACCACCCTTACGCAAAGCGACATGTTCTGAAATATCGGCTGGCTTAATTTTTGTGATAATATATTGCGCTATTGGAAATTTCTGGATGAGGCGAAGACAATAGGTTTTTGTACGACCATATTCATTGCCAACTTCATCAAGATATTTATCTATGGCATTGGCTAAAGTGATATTCGTCACATCCGATCTGCCTAACAAAATATCTGGATTTTCTTCGATTTCCTCTTCACGCATTGCAAGCCACTTTTGAGCTAGTCGCATAGAACTAAACGTCTTACTTTCCTTGAAATTTGCAAACCCTTTACGGCTTATTCTAATTTCAGCCCGAAAGCGTATGGTTCCATCGGCTAATTTACGCTGTGAAATTGTTCCCATGATTTACGCCTTATTGTTTTATTAAGGCTATAATGGCGTAATTTGGCGTAAATATCAAAAATAATAGTGCGAAATGAGGCGTAAAAAATCGAAATAGATTAAAATCAGCAACACTGTAAAGGTATGTTTTTTAATATGATTACTGAAAAAACCATTGATAACACTAAAGAACCTCGCATCAGTGTTGCCCCGATGATGGATTGGACAACTAAGGATTACCGTTTTTTTGCACGTCTATTTAATCCAAACGTGATTTTATATACCGAGATGGTCACGACAGGTGCAATCATCTACGGTGGTGCAAATCGTCATTTAGACTATAACCATGAAGAGCATCCAATTGTTTTACAACTGGGTGGATCAAATCCTAAAGACCTTGCAACTTGTACTAAAATGGCGCAAGACTGGGGTTATGATGAAGTCAATTTAAATGTCGGCTGTCCAAGTGACCGTGTACAGAATAATAAAATCGGGGCTTGTTTAATGGCAGAGCCAGAACTTGTAGCGGAATGTATTGCTGAAATGCGTCATGCAGTCAATATTCCTGTGACCGTGAAGCATCGTATCGGCATTGACGACATGCAGTCTTATGAAGAGATGTTGCATTTTGTGGACACTGTAGCTAAAACAGGCTGTCATAATTTTATCGTACATGCACGCATTGCACTACTCAAAGGTCTATCCCCCAAAGAAAATCGCGATGTGCC
The DNA here is from genome assembly GCF_030329305.1 of Acinetobacter sp. 251-1. NCBI lineage: Bacteria > Pseudomonadati > Pseudomonadota > Gammaproteobacteria > Moraxellales > Moraxellaceae > Acinetobacter > Acinetobacter sp. 251-1. Next base: position 109,510 of record NZ_JACANS010000003.1, read on the forward strand.
ACCGCTACGCTATGAAGATGTTTATCGTTTAAAACAAGAACGTCCAGATTTACTCATCGAGATCAATGGCGGCATCAAAACTTTCGCTGAAACGCAAGAACACCTTAAACATGTCGATGGTGTAATGATTGGTCGTGAAGCCTATCACAATCCTTACCTTTTGGCTGAATTGGGTCAATTGTGGAATTTAGACTTGCCTAACCGTTTTGACATTATAGATCAGATGATGCCTTATATTGCTAAACGTATGGAAGAAGGTGCACCCCTGTCCATTATCACGCGTCATATTTTAGGTTTATTTCAAAATCTTCCAGGTGCACGTAAATGGCGTCAGGCTTTAAGTGGTGGTAATGCCAAAACTTTTGCTGATGTTGAAAATGCAATAATCAATATCAAAGAAGCCATGAAACGCACTGAAGAATACATTTTAGAAAAGCAAAACTAAAAAATAAGCTCCCAAATCGGGAGCTTATTTACATGGAATATTTCAGCTACTTATTCTCTAAAAAGCGATATGCAAATGCAGCCCTACGCCACGTAGTGACAGCTGCCCCTAGATTTAACAATACCAATGCAAACAACATGACAAAATCATGTTGCCAAATCCATTGTTCCACTGCACTCGCCACACAGGCAACGGTTAATAATGCCATACGATGTTGTTTTGCCATTGGCCCCATGAAATTCGCAGGTGCACCAATCGATACCGCCAATGTTCGTACATATGCGGTTAATACTGCGAGCAGTGCCCCACACCATCCCAAAATATCACCATAACTCACACAACCAATAGAATATCCTGCGGCAATAATAATCAACGGATCTGAAATTCGATCTGGAATATCGTTAAACAGTTCACCTGAAGCTGTAGACTTTCCACCCTCGATCGCCACCAATCCATCAAACAAATTGCACAGCAAGCGCCCTTGAATAAACAATGCAGCTAAAAGGTACAATGTAAGTTGCAGCATACCCTCGTAATATGGAACAGCAAATAAACATGCTGCAGCAAATGCAGCAAAAACAATACTGAGCAATGAAATGTGATTCGGCGTGATTGACTTTTGACTTAACCATTTGGCAAATTGATTAACCGAACCTACACCTCGTACTTTCAACGGGCGGCGGTTTTCAGGTGAATTATTTTCCTGTGACATCCTATATTTCCCTCACAATTCAACATTTTGATATTGCTTATAAAGTTTTAAATTAGTGAAAAATGCAAAAATAAATGCAACTGTTAATGCAGGTGCAACTGTTTTAAAAATATTGGGGGTATGAATAAGATGATGTACCAAGACCAATATGCTCCCTGTAAAAAGAATTGTGCAAACCGGTGGAAGTAGTAATTTCAACCCTTTTATTTGATAAAAATTAAATTGTTTTTCAATTAGGTGTGTAATGAGCAGCGTAATGATAAAACTACAGATGCCTTGTGCAAGCCCTGAAATGATGCCTGCTTTCAAATTACCTTGAGTCATGTTGATGTAAAATGACCATGAGCCCCAAAGTAGAAAAGCAAAAAAAGCCGACAAAAAATTATAACGTTGTGTATTTTTAATTTTATTGTTCATTTTGAAACATTTTAGTAAGTACAATTTCTTTTACTTTAGTGGAATCATGAATATCAATCAATGTGAATAATTTATATTTTTTATATACTCAGCTTCAAAATAAGTTGGACGAAACTTTTTAAACGCTACTCAAATTTTAAGCCTTTATTTTACTTGCTCCTGAATAGCAGCTTTATAGAGATTTTTAGATTCTAAATGCTCCACATCCATCCCAACTTTATTTTTTTGCTCCAAATTCTCAGCCACTTCTGAAGATTTTAAGGATCGATCTTCCACATTTAAAAGCGCAGTTGATAAATTTACTCCATCTTCAAGGATTTCTGATGCAGAAGAAGTCTCTGCTGCAAACATCTCAGCGACATTTTCTGCAGAACTCGCAGCATTTAGATTAGGATTGACATATGAAAGTCGATCATTATCGGTAATGGTGATTGCATTTAGTTTTGCATCTAAATCATGCTGATATTTTTCAAGCTGTATTTGTTTTACAAAAGCAAAATTTTCCGCAGGAATCCGCCAAACAAGCTCATCACCATTTCTCATGATTTTTACGGTCATTTTGTGAGTTTGACCTTGATATTCAACAGTGGCTAAACCCGTATATTGATTTAAACTTTCATCAATAATTTTTAAATCAATAATTTTAAAATGATAATCCTTAAAATTTGTTTTTAAATCAAAAGCTTTCTGAATTTGAGCCTTAACATCATTTTCAACTTGTTGAGTCGTCTTAAAATAAGAGCATCCAACACTCAACATAAGAAATAAAACCAAAAATAATGTTTTCACCTGCTAACCTTTGATTCTCGCCATTCATCATTAACGCTATGAATCAAATAGAATAAGATTCATAAAGAAGACGTTAAACAATCTCTATTCCAAGTTCAATGGTTTTTATTTTATATTTTTAAAGCTCAATCATACCTTGAATGAAGTCATCTATCTTGATCAAAACACCCCTCAAATACATCGAGTGACTCTACATACGGTAAAATAAGATAATTTTGTTCAGCTAAATGTTTCGTAAAATACGCAAAGATATCGCTATTAAAAGTATAAATCTTAGCAACAACATCTAATGGTTTTTGTATATTTGAGGATTTTTATGTTGGTAGATGCTAATCTTAACCCTCTTAACCTCTCTGTTTAGACTTTATTTGATCCAACTTTTTCAATACTTCCGCCACAGCCACCATGGCAAAACTTGAGGTCACCACAACAGCTGAGCCATAGCCACCGCAACGTAAACCTGCACTTGCACAAACATCAGCACTCGAAAATGGATTATCAATAGAATAAACACAGGTAATGCCAAATTTATCTTTCGGTTTTTTGCAAATGCCCATACCACGCAGTTGTGTACGCAACTTGGCTAACATCGGATCTTGTTCCGTTTTTGATAAATCAGCCACTCGAATTTTTAGTGGATCTAATTTACCCCCTGCACCACCCGATACAATCAAGGGAATTTTATTAAAACGACAATGTAACATTAACGCCAATTTGGCTTTGACATCATCAATACAATCTAAAATTAAATCAGGAGCATCTGCCAAAATTTCTTTGATATTTTCAGCACTGAGATAATCATCCACTAAATTGATTTTAATTCTCGGGTTAATCGAACGACAACGCTCTGCCATCACTTCAATTTTTTCTTGTCCCAATGTTGCAGTCATGGCAGGCAATTGGCGGTTAATGTTGGAGGCTGCAATCGAGTCCATGTCAACCAAGGTCAACTCACCAACACCTGTACGTGCCAAAGCTTCAACCGCCCACGAACCTACTCCCCCAATTCCAATTACCATGACATGGCTTTTTTCATAATATTGAAATGCATCTTCTCCATAAATTTTGGCAACACCAGCAAAACGGCGGTCATATTCATCATTTTGAAGTACATCAGTCATGGCAAAAATCTAAAATTGATAAAATCCTGTCCATTTTAACAAACTCCACTGCCAAATCGAAAATTTTCCATTTCCTCTTGCTTGAATCACTCGATTGAGCGCAGATTATTTTAAATCTATGAATAAAAAAAGCCCTACATTCTAGGTAGGGCTTGGAGAACTGAATTTTTTAAGCAGCAATCAGATGACGTAATACATAATGTAAAATACCACCTGCTTTAAAATATTCTACTTCATTCAAAGTATCAATACGGCACAACACTTTAAATTGCTCAATTGAACCATCTGTACGTTTTAACTCCACATCTAAAGTTTGATGGGGTTGTAATTCATCTGACAGCCCTCTAATCGACAACTGCTCGTGCCCTGTTAAGTTTAAACTTTGACGACTTTGATTATTCACAAACTGCAAAGGTAATACCCCCATTCCGACCAAGTTTGAACGGTGAATACGCTCAAAACTTTCTGCAATGACCGCTTTCACCCCAAGTAAATTGGTTCCTTTCGCTGCCCAATCTCGGGATGAACCTGTACCATATTCTTTCCCTGCAATAATCACCAATGGCGTTTGTGTGCTTTGATATTTCATAGCAGCATCATAGATTGCCAACTTCTCACCTGTCGGAATATAAAGCGTGTTGCCACCTTCTTCACCACCTAACATTTCATTTTTAATCCGAATATTGGCAAATGTGCCTCGCATCATTACTTCATGATTACCACGGCGTGAACCATAGGAGTTAAAGTCTTTTTGTGCCACGCCTTGAGCCTGTAAATATCTGCCCGCTGGGCTATCTGCTTTAATATTTCCTGCAGGTGAAATATGATCTGTCGTCACCGAATCACCCAGCACAGCTAAAATATTAGCACTCAGAATATTGGCTATCGGTTTTGCAGGCTGATCAATGCCTTCAAAAAATGGGGGATGACGAATATAAGTCGATTGTGCATTCCATTCATAGGTTTTGCTATTAGGAATTGAAATAGCTTGCCATTTTTCATCACCGTTAAATACCGCTGCATATTCTTTATGATACATCTCGGTATTTAATTTTTGTAAAACCGCATCAATTTCTGTTTGGCTCGGCCAAATATCTTTTAAATAGACATTATTCCCTTGTAAATCCACACCTAAAGGCTCTTGGGTAATGTCTTTGCGAATCGTCCCCATAAGCCCAAATGCAATCACCAAAGGGGGGGATGCTAACCAATTGGTTTTCACCAAAGGATGTACACGTCCCTCAAAGTTTCGGTTACCCGAAAGTACCGAAGCAACATTTAAGTCATAGCATTGAATTGCATCTTCAATCGGCTGAGGTAAAGGCCCAGAATTACCAATACAGGTGGTACATCCATAACCCACTAAGTTATAACCCAATTGATCTAAATACGGGGTTAAACCTGCCGCAGCCAAATAATCTGTCACCACTTTTGAACCTGGTGCCAGAGAGCTTTTTACCCACGGTTTACGATGCAGTCCCTTTTCAACTGCCTTTTTCGCCAAAAGCCCTGCTGCAAGCATGACACTTGGATTAGAGGTATTGGTACATGAAGTAATTGCTGAAATCACCACATCACCATCCACCAATGGATAACGCTTACCCTCAATCACACAGTGCGGCTCATCATTTTGTACCGCAGATTGTTTAGCATCAACAGCTGCACCTGCACCACCTTCATTGACCAAACGCTCTTTGTCTTCTTTGGCAGGTTTAAGATCAAGTGCCATCAACGCATCAAATACGTGTGGAATATCCGCCAAAAGTACTCGATCTTGTGGGCGTTTTGGCCCAGCAACACTCGCTTGTACTGTGCTCATATCTAAGCTTAATACATCCGTAAAAATCGGTTCATCACCTGCATTGCGCCATAAACCTTGCTCTTTACAATAGGCTTCCACCAAGGCAATTCGCTCGGCTTTACGCCCAGTCAGTCTTAAATAGTCTAAAGTAATTTCATCGACAGGGAAAAAACCACAGGTTGCACCATACTCAGGTGCCATATTGGCAATGGTGGCACGATCTGCCAAAGGTAAATCCGCTAAACCATCGCCATAAAATTCTACAAATTTTCCAACCACGCCTTTTTGACGCAACATTTGTGTAATGGTTAATACCAAATCTGTGGCAGTAATGCCTTCTTTTAATTTGCCTGTGAGCTTAAAGCCAATGACTTCGGGAATCAGCATGGAAATGGGCTGCCCTAACATTGCCGCTTCAGCTTCGATTCCTCCCACCCCCCAACCCAAAACACCTAAACCATTAATCATGGTGGTGTGCGAGTCTGTCCCGACCAAGGTATCTGGAAATGCAAAAGTATCGCCTTCACTTTCACCTAGCCATACCGCTTGTGCTAAATATTCTAAGTTGACCTGATGGCAAATCCCTGTTCCGGGTGGAACAACACTAAAATTATCAAATGCAGACTGTCCCCAACGTAAGAACTGATAGCGCTCGCCATTTCTTTGCATTTCAATATCGACATTTTCTTCAAAGGCTTGCGGCGTTGCAAAATGATCCACCACCACAGAATGGTCAATCACCAAATCGACAGGAGACAATGGATTAATTTTGTCAGGATCAACCCCTGCTTTGGCTACCGCGGCACGCATAGCAGCCAAATCAACCACCGCAGGCACACCTGTAAAGTCTTGCATCAAGACCCGTGCAGGTCGATATTGGATTTCTTGATCAGACTTCTGTGTTTTCTGCCAATTCACCAACGCTAAAATATGTTCGGTTTTGACTGTGACATCATCTTCAAATCTCAGTAGATTTTCTAACAATACCTTCAATGATTTAGGTAATTTTGAAAAGTCATCTAACTGTGCTTGGGCAGCATTTAAACTAAAAATTTTGTACTGTGCTGAACCAACCTGTAAATCTTTGAATGCTTTAAAACTGTTTTTCTGGCTATATTTACCCATGGGGTTACTCCTTTGGTAAAATACATTTTTATTGGATGGCAAGAAGTCGCTCTTGTTCTAATGTAAGCCAATTCAAATTTATAGATGTTATGAATTGGTTAAATTTCTAGCACTTTCACTTTTTTAAAATGGCAAATGTAATGCCTGTAACGTATTTTCCCAAAGCATTGCAGCAAGTTTTTCAGGTGCAATATTGAGTTGCTGAGCCAATCCTTCTAGCACATAAGGTAAATTGGCAGGGGTATTACGTGTACGGTGTTCATGCGAGGTTTGACAGCATAAAGGTGTCATATCAGGGCAATCGGTTTCTAAAACCAAATGTTCTGCCCCAACAGCCTGTACGACATTGATCAGCTTTTTGGCATTCGGGTTTGTAATCTGCCCTGTCACACCAATTTTAAAACCAAGTTGAATAAAGGCTTTGGCTTCTTCCACTCCACCACTAAATGCGTGTGCAATTCCACCGAGTTTAAAATGGTGTCGTTTTAACATCGCAAGAACATCCGCATGGGATTTACGGATATGTAACAGTATGGGTTTGTCAAATTGTTGTGCAAGTTCAATTTGGGCTGCAAAAAAATCTTTTTGCTTTTGCAACATAGCAGGTTGTTTATGTTGCTTTAAAAAAGTATCTAAACCAATTTCACCGATCGCTACACAGTCTTCATTTTTTAAAATATTTTCGAGTTCTAGCAAATGCTGTGGTTCATGCTGCTCGATATAAAAAGGATGTAAACCAGGTGCTAAATAACTTTGTGGTGCATGGTCTAATCGGTTTAGAAAATGTTGCGTTTGAATTAAGGCAGCAAAACGTTGCTGCTGAAAACCAATCAGCACTAAACGTTCTACACCCACAGCTTTGGCTTGATACGCTAAAGCCTCTCGATCTACATCGAAGTCTTCCACATCAAAATGTGTATGCGTATCAAACAAAGCCAATTTAGACATATATTTTGCTAGCGTATTCGCTGCCTATTTAAACATTTAGTTTTTAACCACGGTTGATGCAGGTTGATCTACCACCAATTCCACAGGTAAATACGGTTTTTTCAACACAGTTTTAAGTGCGTCATAAGGGATCTCTAAGCGGGGTAAACCCACCACATATGGACCAATTTCATATTCAGCATATTGTAAAATTAAACCTTGCTTACCCAGATAAAAATTATCCGACAGTTTAAATTTCCAGACTTGCTCATACTCTTGCAAATTATCCGCCAATTTATTATCCGCTACCCAAACTTTAAATGCCTCATAAGCCAATTTTTCTAATGCTTTCTTTTGGTTTGGCTCAACAATATCATCTAAACTGACTTGCTTTTGATGTTTTAAATCAAAGTTATAGTAAACCTGTGAAGCTGAACCATGTGCCCCTCCCAAATAGCTACTGGTATTTAATACAACTGTTGCTAAGGGCTCAGTCGAGTTCAAAATTTTTGGACTCACGCTGACACTGATTTTACTGCTCGCCCCTAAACTGGTCAGCTCTTTTTGTAATGCTGCAAAAGTCGTGACATAAGGTTTAAGCTGATCCGCCATGGTTTGTGCAGGTGTTTTTGCCGCATTGGCAGCGATCACACTACTACTGGCTTGCTGTTCATCTTGTTTTTGCTGCTGTTCACTCTTTTTCTTTTCTTCTTGAATACTTTTACTTTGATGCCCAACATCCAAGATTTGATCTAAGTTTTTTAAGATGGCTTGATCAATAATATTATCCACGACAAATTGATTGGTATGTAAGCGCTCAACTGTGAATTCAGAACAACTATTGCCATTACATTCAGGTAAATCCAATACCACTTTTTCGGCTTCACCTTGTAAAGTCAATGTCGTGTCGATGACCTCTGAACTGCTTTGTTGTTCTACAGGCGGTTTTTGTTGTTTTTGATCTGCTTTCGGCTGACAAGCAGATAAGGCAAGGCTTACCATCAAAATAGACAATACACATGTGTGTTTCCGATCTAACATCTCATAAAACCTTAAAACAAATAGAAATAAAAAAGGCATACTGCTAGCTTATGCCTCCTCCATCACACACTCAATATTTATTTGTATCCAAGCTTAAAACATATATTGAAACACGGGTGCTTGTAAAATTTCTTGGGTTTGTTGTTTAGAAAAATATATATCTAACTGTTGAGCGTCTTCCACAATTTCTCCTGCACGATAATGTAAACCCACCCCTTCGCCATCAAAGAACCAATCTGACTGCCCCCAATACAACTTTTTCGGGGCAGATTTTTGCACAAGACTGTCTTGTTTTTTTAACCATGCTTGGTATTTCTCTTGCACCCAAGCATTGAGTTTATTTTGTTGTTTCGATTGGATCACATCCAAAATACTTAAGCTTTTCTGTGTTTTACGATCTGCCACAAAAAAGTATTGTCGCGCTTTGACAGCAACTTCAGCTTGTTGTGTATCCACCGACAATTGCAATAAAACATACTGATTACGTTGTGATGCCATTCTCGTACTCAGATGTAGTTCATAGGCTTTATTTTTAGAAAACTCATCTTGCCACGCATCTGACTTTTTCACATAGGCATTCACAGCTTGCTGCAAAGTCATGCTTTGTTTTAACCCAATTTGGTCTTGAATCACCTTGGCCTGGTTATTGGCAATCCAAGTATTTAACCAAGGGTCTTGAGTTTTTAAAGTTTGTATGTCGATTTCTATACAATTTTTCTTTTCACAAAATGGTACAGCATAATCTGCTTTTGTTTCTTGAATATTTAGATAAGGTAAAACCTCAGCTTTTTCAACTACTTTTTCTTGTACAGTGGCATCTTTCGATTCTTCTTGTGGTGATGATTTTTTATTTGAATCACATGCTGACAAAAAGATCCCCATGCAAAGCATCAGCATGAAACGTTTATGAATGTACATTACGCCCTCTCATTTTGTCTCTTATATTTCAGTATTTTGAACCTATGACCAAATAAAACAGCTTCACCAGGAAGCTGTTTTTGATTCAAGACAATGATATATCACAATCTATAATTAATGTTCACGTGTCGCACGGAATTCGATGTCAGGATAACGCTCTTGCATCAACTGTAAATTTACGCGACTTGGTGCAAGATAGGTCAAATGACCACCACCATCTACAGAAAGCTGATCATGCGCTTTTTTCTTAAATTCATTGAATTTTTTCTCATCGCTACATGACACCCAACGCACAGTATTGATACTCACAGGCTCATAAATACAGTCCACTTTGTACTCTTCTTTCAAGCGATATGCCACCACTTCAAACTGCAGCACACCCACAGCACCTACGATTAAGTCATTACTGTTTTGCGGCATAAATACTTGTGTTGCACCTTCTTCTGAAAGTTCTTTCAGACCTTTTTGCAACTGTTTAGATTTCAAAGGATCTTTTAAGCGTACACGGCGGAACATTTCAGGGGCAAAGTGAGGAATACCTGTAAATTGTAATTTTTCACCTGAAGTGAAGGTATCACCAATTTGAATCGTACCATGGTTATGCAAACCAATGATATCGCCCGGCCAAGCTTCCTCTAAGTGTTGACGATCACCGGCCAAGAAAGTCAAAGCATCACTGATTCGTACATCTTTATCGATACGTACATGCTTCATTTTCAAGCCTTTTTCATAGCGACCTGAACAGATACGCATAAATGCAATACGGTCACGATGTTTCGGATCCATATTGGCTTGAATTTTAAAGACAAAGCCTGTAAAGCCTTCTTCAGTCGCATCAACAGTACGCACTTCCGTTGGATGTGCTTTAGGTGGCGGTGCGTAGTTACTAAATGCATCTAACACATGGTCTACACCAAAGTTACCCAAAGCCGTACCGAACAATACAGGCGTTTGACGACCTGCCAAAAACTCTTCACGATTCAACGGCTCATTTGCCATTTGTACGAGTTCTAAAGACTCTTCAAATGCAGCCCATGCGAGTTCACCGACTTTTTCACGAAGGTCTGCATGGTTATAGCCATCACGAACTTCAATTTCAGTAATGGTTGAACCAAACCCTGCTTTATAAACGTAAAATTTTTCTTCAATTAAATTAAATACACCCGCAAAATCACGTCCTGTACCTAAAGGCCAAGTCAGTGGTACACATTTAATTTTGAGGACATTTTCAATTTCATCAAGCAGCTCTAATGGCTCACGGATTTCACGGTCCATTTTGTTGACAAATGAAATGATCGGCGTGTCACGCATACGACACACTTCCATCAATTTGATGGTACGGTCTTCGACACCTTTTGCACCATCAATCACCATCAACGCAGAGTCCACTGCCGTCAAGGTACGGTAGGTATCTTCCGAAAAGTCTTCGTGCCCTGGGGTATCGAGCAAGTTAATCATTTTATCTTTAAATGGAAATTGCATCACAGATGTGGTGATCGAAATCCCACGTTCTTTTTCCATTTCCATCCAGTCCGATGTCGCAGCACGATCGGCTTTACGACTTTTTACCATCCCCGCAACCTGAATCGCTTGTCCCCATAACAACAGTTTTTCTGTCATTGTGGTTTTACCCGCATCGGGGTGGGAAATGATGGCAAAGGTTCGGCGTGCCGCAACTTCTTTTGCTAATTGATCTTTAAACATAGAATAAATCTTAAATTGACACACAAATTTGTACACAGCATCCTATGGCGTGTTTTGTGTGAGAGAAAATAAATTAAAAATTGGCGTAATTGTATATGAATACGCTGATATCTGCGAATAAATTAGACATGTTTTCAGCACGGATCATTTTTTATTTTTTGTTTGTGACTTGCGTTTTAGTCAAGATGAACTGTCTTATGAGCAGCGAGTTGGGCTGCGAAATATTTATTTTCCAAACATTGTATTGGCTTTGGTTTTCCAAATAAAAAACCCTGTAACTGCTGACAATTTAAGCGTTTTAAAATTGCAGCTTGCTGCTCGGTTTCTACACCTTCAGCAGTGACAATTAAACCCAGTCGTATTGCGAGATGAATGATACTTTCCAAAATAATTTCATCTTTTGAGCCTTCACATAAGTTACGAATAAATTCACGATCAATTTTCAATTCATCCACAGGTAAGTTCTTCAGATATAAAAAGCTAGAATGTCCTGTCCCAAAATCATCAATTGCCAATAAAATACCCAATGCTTTTAGCTGCTCAAAAGTTGCGATACTTTTTTCAATGTGATGCATAGCCGTCGATTCAGTAATTTCAACAATCAGCTCTTTGGCTTGGATCTGATACTTTTGCATTAAATTATCTAAAGTGGTAATTAAATGCTTATGCTCAAACTGCATTGCCGACAAATTCACTGCGATTGGACAAAATGGCATCCCACGTTGATGCCATGATTGCAACTGAATACAGGCTTGTTCTAATGCCCAATAGCCCATGCGAATAATTAAACCTGTTTGTTCAGCCACCTCAATAAATTTGTTCGGTGCCAGCAAACCTAAAGTTGGATGCTGCCAACGAATCAAAGCTTCAACACCACAAATTTTATAATCCGCTGTAAATTTAGGCTGATAATATAAAACAAACTGCTGCTCATCAACGGCACAATATAAATCATTCACCAGTTTAGATTGATGACGATGTTGAAAATAATCATCTGAATTTTGATGATAAATACAAAAAGTATTGCGCCCCTGCTCTTTGGCAAGCATTTTTGCCGTATCCGCATGAATCAATAAATCTTGTAAAGATTGCCCATGATCAGGATATAACACGATTCCTAAACTTGCTGAAATATTAATTTGCTTTTCATGAATTAAAAAACGCTGTTGAATTTTTTCTAAAATTTTTTCTGCAAGGACATCCAGTTTAAGTTCTTTAATTTGTGGAACAATCACTAAAAACTCATCACCACCTAAGCGTAATAAAGTTTGATTATCATGTAACACTGTTTGTAATCGCGTGGTCAAAGCCACCAATAAATCATCACCAACTTGATGACCAAAATTATCATTTACAGCCTTAAAAAAGTCTAAATCTAAGTAAATCAAAGCAAATTTTTGGTGAGTTACTTTATAATGCTGAAATAATTTTTGGATATGATCTTCTAAAAATAATCGATTCGGCAGCTTAGTTAAATTGTCCTGTAATGCTAAATCTTCAAGTTCTTTATTGGCTTGTAATAATTGTAAATTACGCTCTTCTAATCTGCGCTCTAACACCGCAACACTAAAAGCAGAAACCAAAATTAAACTGGTCACAAAAATGATGGTTAATAATAAAATCCCTTGCCCCCCATGAACATGATGTGTCGTATGTAATAAATTTCCAAGAGAATGAAAAGTTGTAGCCGCCATACCAGTATAATGCATGCCAACAATGCTAAAAGCGAGCATGACAGAAAGAGCGATTTTATAGAGTGTTTTGTGTTTAAAGGTATTTTTATATTTAAATGCCAACCAAAAAGATAAACCAGCTCCACTAATCGCAATCAAAACAGAAAATACAACCAATAAAATATTATAGTGAATTTCCTGATTTGGAATTTGTAGGCCCATCATTCCTACATAATGCATACCCGAGATCCCTAAACCCATCAGCAATGCACCTAAGACTAAACGGACTATGGGTAACGTTTCACGCGTCATTAACCAAATTGCAAAAGTTGAAGCAAGTGCTGCAATTACATAAGAAATGATGGTTAATGACAGATCAAACGTATAACCTTCTGGTAAATCACCCGCCCATAACCCCAAAAAATGCATCGCCCAGATTGCAAAACCAAAAACCATACCGCTCAGACAAAGGATCATTTTTTGTATACGGGGCGTCCTTGAAACAAATATGAGTTGTTCTAATGATATAGCAACATAACAGATAAATACTGCAACACATGCAGACCCCATTACGAGACTACTGTCATAACCCATATCATTCATAAAAATTATCTTCCAATAGAGAACCTATTATTTTTATAAAACCCCAATTTTTTTACAACAGAAAACTGTATGAAGGTTCGCCTTTTAAAGAATGTAAAATATATGGTTAAAATAGCATTATCTTATTGAAGGTCAAGTTATTCTTAACTTTTTAGATAAGAAAAAAGCATATCGTAATATGCTTTTAATCTTGATTTAACAGAGTGTTTAGACAAATTTACTTCTGTAATTTTGCCAAGTCAATTAACACATTTGCCGCTTCAGTCACAAAAGTTTCTTCTTCAGGTAAAGCAGGTCGCTTATTTGCTTTCATTTTTGCACGAGATTCAGCAAGTGCATCCAAAGAAGCCTGATAACTCTCCCAATTTGGATAAGCTTTTAACCCTGTTTCAGCACGTCTTTTATTTTCAGCAGCTAAAGTTTTTAACTCAAGAGTATTAAGCTCTGCTTTACGCTTTTCAATATCTAAAACAATTTGCTTTTGATCTTTGGTTTGCTGCGCAATTGCAGTTCTTTGCGCTAAATACTGAAATTGAGGATCTAAAGATACACGTATTTTTGATTTTTCAGCTAATTGTGGCAAATACGGTTTAATAGAACCTTCACGCTTAAATGGCGCTGTTGGAATCGTATCCCATTTCAATGCATTCTTCGCTTTACGTTCTCCAAACTCTTCATCATAGATATCCACCAGTTTAATATCCGGAATCACACCTTTGTTTTGGGTACTTCCACCTGTGATTCGATAGAATTTACGTTGTGTTAAGGTGGCTTGACCATACGCCAAACTGTCTAATTGAACTTGGGCTGTGCCTTTGCCTGTAGTCGTACTGCCTAGTACCACACCACGATCATAATCTTGGATTGCAGCCGAATAAATCTCACTTGCCGAAGCAGATGCAAGATTGATCAGTACAGCTAGAGGCCCCGCATAAGTCTGAGCGCCTCCATCAGTATCTTCAAATACGTTCACTGTGCCATTGCCATCACGAATTTGCACCACAGGGCCTTCTTTTACCACTTGCCCAATCATTTTCGCAACTTCTTCTAAAGAACCACCCGGATTATTGCGTAGATCAATAATAATCCCTTCGACTTTTTGATTCGCTAAATCTTGCAATGCTTTGTTGGTGTCTTCTGCAACTGAACGGTATTCATTGCCTGCACGACGTGCACGATAGTTCAAATAGAACGATGGAATTTCCAACACACCAAACTTATGTTTAACCCCATCACGTGTTACTTCAACTGTACGAGAGCGCACCCCTGCATCTTCTTCTTGAATCACATCACGAGTCAATGTCACTGTACGGGCTTGGTTCATAGAAGCACCTGCACCTAACAGCTTAATACTGACTTTGGTACCACGCTTACCACGAATTAACCCAACAATTTCCGAACTTGGCCAACCGATGACATCAATCATTTTTTCGCCATCTTGTGCGACACCAATGATCCGATCACCTGATTTCACTTGTCCCGACTTACTTGCAGGCCCACCTTCTACAATAGTTTCAATCTTGGTATAATCTTCATTACTCCGTTCAGGACGAATTGAGACCCCAATCCCTTCAAGCTGCAACGTCGTTTGACGATTCAGCTCCATTGCATCAAGTGGTGGGAAATAATTACTATGTGGGTCATAAGTTAATGTCATTGAGTTTAAAATTTTCTCAAGCACATCATCACTTTTGACACGTCCCATACGTTCTAACTGACGCGTATAACGCTTCGTCAAAGTTTGAACAGGCGTTAAATCTTCAGAAGCAGTCAGATCCTGTCCATTTGCCAAAGAAGGGTCATCTTTCAGCGCTTTTTGTTTCGCTTGTTCTTCTTGTTTGGTAATGGTTAAGTTGATGAGCTGAGACACCAACATTTTATTCCAATACTTTTCTTGTTCAGCCTTGTGACTAAAAAATGGCGCTTTTTCTCGATCTGTTTCGATATAAGCATCAGGCTGATTCAGATTTTGCGGCTTTTTCAGCTCTGCCAACATATACGTATAAAATTCTTTTAGACGTGCTCGATATTGCGCATGAATTGCGTATGATCCTGTCAAATCCCCTGCTTTTAAAGCAGCACCCAAGGTTGCACCATATTGCTTTTTATACTGCTCAATTTCAGGGGCTAAGAATAAAGAATGATCAGGATCTAAACTATCTATATACATATCTAAAATACGTGCAGAGGTATTTGCATCCAAACGCATATTTAAATAATGCTGACGATCCACCAAAGTTGCCAACTGGCGTGTCACCAAAGCTTGTTCTTTTGTTGGTTGAATAGATTCTGAAACAGCAGTTGTTTCAGTTGCCGCCATAGCCATTGTAATAGCATGGTTGAAAAATAAACCACCCGTTGCGATAGCAACTGCACATGCGATTGTTTGAAGTTTCATAAATTGTGTGTACTTCCTTGGATTTACCAATTTCAGCGCTGTTTTTTGAAATGAATTCATGCAATTCAAAATCTTAAACAACTTTATCTGTTTATATCGTGTAGTTTTATCATAAACTGTACTGACAAAATGTAGCAAATCATTGCAAAATTCGGTTATTGTTTCTTTTTTAAATAAATACAATTCGGATTTCTTATGATCGGCGCATTGATGCTTGACATTGCAGGCACAGAACTTAATCAAGAAGATATTGAACTATTACGTGCTCCGCAAGTCGGTGGTGTGATTTTATTTTCAAGAAATATTCAATCTCCTGCTCAAGTACGTCAACTCACTGAGCATATGCGTCAAATTCGTCCTGATATTCTTATTGCTGTCGATCAAGAAGGTGGACGTGTACAACGCTTAAAACAAGGCTTTACGCTACTGCCGGCCATGGGTCATTTTGGTGAACTTTACTTAAACGCACCTGAAAAAGCACTTGACCTTGCAGAAAAATGTGGTTGGCTTATGGCAACCGAAGTTCTTGCTGTCGGGATTGATTTTAGCTTTGCACCTGTTTTAGATATCAATGCCATTAGTGATGTCATTGGTGATCGTGCTTTTGCAAACAATGTACAAGACATCGTGCCTTTAGCCAGTGCCTTTATGCGAGGGATGCAACGTGCGGGTATGGCAACAACAGGCAAGCATTTCCCTGGTCATGGCTCTGTTAAAGCGGACTCGCATGTTGCAGCAGCGATTGATCCACGTTCTTATGACGAAATTTACCAAAATGACATGCAAAGCTTTATTCAGCTACAACCGCAGCTTGATGCACTGATGCCTGCACATGTGATTTATGAAAATATTGACCCAAATCCAGCAGGTTTTTCACCCTATTGGCTACAAAAAGTTTTACGCCAAGAATTAAAATTTGACGGCGTACTGTTCTCAGATGACTTAAGTATGCAAGCAGCTTGTGTTGCAGGTGGTGCAGATGCACGTATTCAAGCAGCTTTAAATGCAGGTTGTGATATGGGCTTAGTCTGTAATAATCGTGAATCTGCCTGTATGGCTTTGGCTGGAATTGCAGATTTACCACTACCAAACCAAGAACGTCTTGAACGTATGCGTGGCAAAACTCCACAGCTCCAGATAGGTGAAGCACTTGATTTAGGTGAAGAATGGCAAACTGTCAAAAAAGTCATTGAAGAATTTAAAAATTCACTTTAAAACTAGAGGGGCATTCGATATGCCCTTTTTTGATTTTAAACAGTCAAAATAACAACAATAAAGTTAAGGATAACCATGACTCAACAACTTTCTAAACATCGGCATATTTCCTTTACCGCACACTATACAGGGTATATTTGGTATCAAATGGGAATTTCTCACCCATTACTTGCAACATCAAAAGGAAAGTCACTCGCTTTTATTGCCAATCCTATTGAAACATGGGCAGAAAAGTATGTGGGTGGCAGCATGCGTACGACCTTAAAAGAACGTCACACCATGCTAGATGACACTCTAAAACAATTAATTCATCAGTATCCTAATCTACAAGTGTTAGAAATTGCCACAGGACTATCACCACGCGGTTGGTGGTTTAGGGAGCACTTCCCACACATTGATTATCGGGAACTTGATTTGCCTGATATGGCAATGACTAAGCAAGCAGCATTAAAAAAAATCAATGCAGCCAGTCCTGACGTATTATCTGCAGACTTGTTTACCGAAGACTTTAAAAGTGCCTTTGCTGTCTTTGATCCACAGCGCCCTTTGGTGATCATCAGTGAAGGTCTGATAAATTATTTTGAAAAAAATTTATTACAACAACTCCTAAAATCTATTGTAGATTATGGGCAAGATTTTAAGACCTTACATTATCTGACCGATATTTATCCTGAACCTATCAAAAATAAACTCGCAAGTGTTATTTGGAATAGCAGTAAATTACTCAAAGTCATTTCGCGTAGTGCTTTTAGTTTCCACTTTCAAAAACCTCAAGAAATCCAAACGTTTTTTAAAATGGCAGGTTTTACACAGGTCGAAGTGCTACAACCACATGTTTATTTTCAACCACAACAAGCTAAACAAGTGAACCTAGAAGAACATTTAGGTGATTTAGTGTGGATGATTCACGCTGAAAAATAGTCAATTTTAGGTACAAAAAAAATCAGTCGAATATGACTGATTTTTTTACTCATTTTAAAAGATTAAACCGTTTCACATACTGTAGTCTCTAAATTTGCTCGTTCCGTTGCAATAAATTGCAATAGACGATCTGCATTTTCAAAGCTGCCATGTTTAAATAAAGCGCGTATGTGATTTTCACCCATTTCAAAAATCAAACATTCAATGGTGAACTCACCTTGTTCATCCTCTAAACTCAATGCCAAATCTCGAGTATGTTGTGCTGCAAATTCAACATCTTCTGCACTGAGTGTCATTGAAAGCCCAAAATAATTCACATCATTCACATGTACAGGAATTTCACGTGCCGAATGACGATGACGTAATTGGCGTGCAGGTTGTCGAATCTGAATACGGTCTTCGCCACGGCGTTCCATATTCTGCATGTCCTCACGGCTTAAATGAATAATGCCATCCAGACCCTGAATCGATTCACCTTTTAAATAGGTGGTAAATAAAGTCATAGTTTCTTTACGACGTTGCAACTGTGGCACATGATCGGCATTGGCAATCATGGCAAATTGCATGTCTGGGCATTGCAATGCAAAAGCTGCATTTTCGTGAGGTAAAGTAAAACTGTCATACTGCCCACAAGCAACTAATGTGTCGCACTGTGGCACGGGCACATTGGACAAGCGCAACAAACGATTGCAGTTAATTTCGTAACGTTCTTGTTCGGTGACTGAAAACTCAGCCATTTGTTTAAAGAAAAGACGCTTTGCGGTTGGAGACATACGTGTTTTGTCAAGCTTTGCATGATTGACCAAATACAAAATTACAGCCTGACCAAACTCATCCATACGTTGTTCTTTCATCAGCATTAATGATTCTTCAAGCAGCATACGCCAACTCTTACGCGTTTTTTGCATCACACCCATTAGAATCATTTTTTCAACCAATTCAGGACGTTGCTCTACAAAGAATGAGGCAATCACTGAACCTAAAGAAATCCCGACAACATCAACTTTTGGAATACCAATAATATCAAACCACTGTCCTAACATTTGAGATAAATCTGGAAGCTCCAAGGTGCCCGCAGACAAGCCTGTGTCGACATTGGTAATCTGTTGGTTTGCTCCCATAGAGGGGAGGTCAATTAAAATCACAGGTCCGCTTTCAAAAAACTGCTCAACGCAATATTTATATGAGTTAAAGTTTTGAAAAGCACCACCGATAATTACAATAGGCGTGTTATGGATTGTCTCTGGATCAGCAATCGCCATATATTCAATTTTCCAACCGTCAATCCACGTCGTACGTGCTGGTTGTTTGAAGCTATTTTTATTGTAAATATCGAAAAAACCAAAATTAGTAAAATTTTGATTTGATTCTGAGTCCATTTGGATAATGGAATTCATATCCTTCCTCCATCCTTGCTTTATTCTTTTAGTCTGCAAGATTATTATCGCTCGCGTTGTTTTATCAAATCGTGATACAGACCTACTTTTGTATCATTTCAATGTCCTTATAGTTTCATTCTATACAAATATGTGAATTCTCCGCAATTGCTGAAATGACCGCTCATCATATTTAAAAGGGAAAAGCATTGCAAAATATTTACAAACCATGGTTTTCACTTGCATTTTTAGTTTTATTTTCGAATCAGACTTCCTTGCTTTCACATTGGCTGCTACTATCAAAGGGAAATTTCTAGGTGATCAATTAAAACGCTATGCAAGATTCTATTGAACAGTATATGCAAACTGTAGGGAAACAGGCACGCCAAGCTTCTCGCTTTTTGGCAGGTGCTTCCACACTGCAAAAAAACAATGCGCTATCTGCGATTTATACCGCTTTGGAAAATAGCCAACCGCAAATTTTAGCTGCAAATAAAATTGATATGGACAATGGTCGCTCAAAAAGTTTAGACAGCGCCCTGCTTGATCGCCTAGAACTTAACCCCAAACGCTTTCAAGCGATGCTTGAAGGTTTAAAAGATGTCATTGGCTTAATTGACCCTATCGGTGAAATCACTGATTTAGCCTATCGCCCAACAGGCATTCAAATTGGTAAAATGCGCGTACCTTTAGGTGTTGTGGGCATGATTTACGAGTCGCGTCCGAACGTCACACTTGAAGCAGCTTCGCTTGCGCTTAAATCAGGTAATGCGATTATTTTACGTGGTGGTTCAGAAGCACTCCACTCCAACCAAGCAATCGCGGAAGCCATTCAACATGGTCTAAAAGCGGCTGGTTTACCTGAAACTTGTGTACAAGTGATCAATACCACAGACCGTGCTGCAGTGGGTCAATTAATTACATTGTCAGAATATGTCGATGTCATCGTTCCGCGTGGTGGTAAAGGCTTAGTTGAACTGATTACCAATGAAGCGACTATTCCTGTAATCAAACATTTAGATGGAAATTGCCATGTTTTTGTTGAGGCACAAGCTGACTTACACAAAGCACTTCCGATTGCTTTAAATGCAAAAACACACCGTTACGGTGTCTGCAATGCTATGGAAACGTTACTGGTCGATGAAAAAATCGCAGAAGATTTTTTACCACGTATTGCAGAACTTTATGCTGAAAAGCAAGTTGAACTCCGTGGTGATGCAGAAACTCGTCGTATTTTAGGTGCCAGTGTAAAAACAGCCACTGAAGAAGATTGGTATGAAGAATATCTCGGTCCAATTTTAGCTGTTAAAGTTGTATCTGGTTTAGATGAAGCGATTGATCATATTAATAAATATGGTTCACATCATACTGACTCGATCATCACTGAAAACTTTAGTTTGGCACGTCAATTTTTAACTCGTGTTGATTCGAGCTCTGTCATGGTGAATGCGTCTACTCGCTTTGCTGATGGTTTTGAATATGGTTTAGGTGCTGAAATTGGTATTTCAACCGATAAAATTCATGCCCGTGGTCCAGTGGGGTTAGAAGGCTTAACTTCTCAAAAATGGATTGTTTTAGGCGATGGTCAAATTCGTCAGTAAGTTAGTACATTGAAGTAAAACCGTTCAGTTTTTGAAAATTGGACGGTTTTTTATTTTTGTGGCATTAAAAAATTACATTGCAACAAAAAAAATTTCCTAAAATAAAAAAATATATAAAAAGAAGGGAAAAATTATGTTTTACGCTTTAATCATCATTACATTTTGCTTGGCATTATTGGTTTCGTTTGTGGTCATGCGTATTTTTTCAGGTTCTATCAATGCCATTTTAGCGCGTATTATCCATGATCCAATCCATACAGCTTGGGCTAAATACACCAAATTTGCAGGTATGGTGGTGGGTACGTCTTCAGGCATTCGCATATATGATATGGAAAAGTATATTAGCCCAATCACTTACACCAACGAGAAAGCACCAATCATTTTAAAACTCACCCAAGAACGTTGGTTTTTAGAGGTTTATCGCACCATTATTGAGACATTACAAGGTTTGGCATGGATGATGCTCGTCTTTTTTATGGTGGCTTTAATTGCTTATGTGATTGTGCGTTGGTCTGAAATTAAATATAAAAATTAATGATACACAACCGTTGAAATACAAACTTGTTAACATAAAACTCAGCCAAGATGTATAAAAATCATGCTATGTTTGAAATAGATGATACTTTATGTCCTGTACTATTTTATTTATAAATGAAATCTATCAACTGATAAATTCTAATTATAATTCTTAAAGTGGTCGATAGTGCTTAAGTCTAATCACCTAAAGTCTATCTAGGACAGAAAAACCACACATGGTACAACATCACTACTGATCTAAATTGCACCAACAAAAAGCGTAATCAGATCAATCAGGACGAATATCAAATTACAATTTCGGGTAATAAAACGTGTCTACATCAGTATTAGTAATTAACTGCGGATCTTCATCAATTAAATATGCTTTGGTTTCAGAGCACCGTAAAGATCGAATCTTTGGTTTGGCAGAAAACTTAGGTTCTGCGAATGCACGTATTAAAGGTATTACGACTGGTGGTGAAGAGCTTGAACTTTCTATTCCACATGCAGATCATGAAAAAGCATTGGAAACCATTCTTGAACGTTTAGCTCATCATAATCCTCAAGCGATTGGTCACCGTGTTGTACATGGAGGCACATTAACCAAAGCTGAATTATTAACACCTGAAATTATTGAACGTATTCGTGAAGCAACGCCACTTGCACCTTTGCATAATCCTGCGCATTTAGTGGGTATTGAAGCAACCATGCGTTTGTTCCCACACTTGCCACAAGTTGCAGTTTTTGATACTGCTTTCCATCAAACGATGCCTGCACATGCCTATCGTTATGCATTACCAAAATTTTTATATACAGAACATAATGTTCGCCGTTATGGTTTCCATGGCACAAGCCATGCGTATGTCTCTGAACGTGGTTCTGAACTTGCAGGCAGCTACAAAAAAGGTGGTTGGCTCACAGCACATTTAGGTAATGGTAGCTCGACTTGTGCCATTTGGAATGGTCAATCTGTCGATACCTCTATGGGTTTAACACCACTTGAAGGTGTGGTAATGGGTACACGTAGTGGTGACGTAGACCCAAGTATTCATAGTTTCTTAGCTTCAAACTTAGGTTGGGACATTTATAAAATTGACAAAATGCTCAATAGCCAATCTGGTTTGCTGGGTCTATCTAATCTTTCAAATGATATGCGTACGCTCATCGAAGCATCTGAACAAGGTAATGAAGATGCAACGCTTGCGATTGAAGTTTTTTGCTACCGTTTAGCAAAATCATTAGCAGGTTTAAGCTGTGGTCTACCACGTATTGATGGCTTATTTTTCACAGGTGGTATTGGTGAAAACTCCGCTTATATTCGTGAAAAAACCGTTGCGTATCTACCACATTTTGGCTTTAACTTGAGTCAAGAACAAAATAATAGCTTAAAGCGTGGTACTGAAGGTCGTATTGATGCTGGTACAGGTCCGCAAATCTGGGTTGTACCAACCGATGAAGAAGGTCGTATTGCCAAAGAAACTGAGCATGTTGCACTACAAGAAGGAAATGTAACTGCAAAAAAGTCTAATGCGGAAACTGTGACAGCTTAAGCTGTCGCAGGATGTGATTTAAAATTTATTTTGATTTATCTGATTAAGAATAGCGTATGAAAACAATTTTATTGGTTCCTACAGGTGAAGGCGTAGGTCTTACCTCTGCATGTCTTGGACTTATTTATGCTCTAGATTGTCAGGGAGTAAAAGCGGGATTTTTAAAACCTTTTTCACAAGATGAGAAAGCCGAATCTGACCGTACAACTGCACTCTATCGCCATGTTTCGAAAACTGAAACGGTTGAACCAATTCCATATGCAAAATTAAATCATTTACTCAACACAGGTGAAACCGACGAACTACTTGAAGAAGCTGTTCGTTTACATCGTGAAGTTGCTCGCACACATGACATTATTATTGTTGAAGGTCTAGTCCCAAGTGCACGTGATGCTTTTGCCAGTGAAATTAACGCTTCACTTGCCCAAGCCCTTGACGCAAAAGTTATTTTTGTCAGCAATGCCAATATTGCCAAGCCTGAACAAACTGCTGAGAAAGTCGAAGCACAATTACGCTATTTTGGTGGTGCAGCATCAGCGCGTAATGTTGGTGTATTGTTTATGCGTACACGTGGTTTACCAGAAGAATCAGCACAAATTCCTGTGACATTTGCGCCAGATTTACGTTTAGTTGAAGAAACAAAACAATTTACACAAGCCATTCAATGCACACATGCACATATTGGCACTGAACATTTACCTGTGATTGGTTTAGTCCCATTCAGTGATACTTTAAGTGTACCGCGTGTTTCAGACCTTGCCACACATATCCAAGCAAGTTGGATTAATGAAGGTAAATCAAATGTACGCCGTGTTTTACACAGCAGTTTAATTGCTTCTAATATTGAACATGAATTACAAAAATTTATTGCGGGTGAATTAATCATCTCTGCTTCAGATCGTATTGATGTGTTACTTGCAGCAAGTCTTGCAACCAGTAATGGAATTCCATTGGCTGGCTTAGTCTTAGCTGAGCAACATGAACCCAACCCTGCTGCATTGGCATTTTGTCAAACAGCAATTAAAAATGGTTTACCTATTTTACATACGCCATTAAGTACATTTGAAACAACTCAATTACTTTCAAATCTAAGCAATGAAATTCCAGTCGATGATACTGAGCGTGCAGAACAAGTCACACGTTTTGTTTCGAGCCATATTAATATGGACTGGTTAGTCTTGTTATTAAATGGTGACTATCAACCTCGTCTATCCCCTTCTGCTTTCCGTCATGAATTGGTACAAAAATCAATTGCTGCGAAAAAGCGTATTGTACTGCCTGAAGGTGATGAACATCGTACCATTCAAGCGGCTGCAATTTGTCAGGCGCGTGGAATTGCACACTGTATATTATTGGCAAAACCTGAAGCTGTTGTTGAAGTCGCACGTGCACGCAATATTGAACTGCCTCATGATTTAGAAATTATTGATCCAGATTTGATTCGTGAACAGTATGTCGAAAAAATGGTGGAATTGCGTAAAGGCAAACTCAATGATTTACAAGCACGTGATCAGCTGCAAGATACCGTTGTACTTGGCACAATGATGCTCGCACTCGATCAAGTTGATGGCTTAGTGTCTGGCGCGGTGCATACCACAGCAAATACCGTACGCCCTGCTTTCCAATTGATTAAAACTGCGCCTGACTATTCATTGGTATCTTCAGTATTCTTTATGTTATTACCTGATGAAGTCTATGTTTATGGTGATTGTGCAATCAACCCAGACCCAGATGCAGAACAATTGGCTGAGATTGCTATCCAGTCTGCGGACTCTGCAAAAGCCTTTGGGATCGATCCACGTATTGCCATGATTTCATATTCTACAGGCACCTCAGGAATGGGTGCAGATGTAGAAAAAGTAGCAAAAGCCACTGAAATTGCAAAACAGCGTCGCCCTGACTTACTTATTGATGGTCCATTACAGTACGATGCAGCTTCTGTTGAAAGCGTAGGTAAATCAAAAGCACCAGATTCAAAAGTTGCAGGTCGTGCCAATGTGTTTATTTTCCCTGACCTCAATACAGGAAATACCACCTATAAAGCGGTTCAACGCTCTGCAAACGTGGTCAGTGTGGGTCCAATGTTGCAAGGTTTAAATAAGCCTGTAAATGACCTGTCACGCGGTGCTTTGGTGGATGATATTGTCTTTACGATTGCTCTAACTGCAATTCAAGCAGAACAACAAGCCGTTCAATAATCTAAACTCATACAACATTGTTAAGGTTTGATACTCAAACCACCCAATTTACGGATTGGGTGGTCTTTTTTTTATTACAGTTTTAATCAATTAAATACTCGTATTACCTATCAATTGGAAGCTGATAAAGCTGTACGTTTTTCAATCCTACTTTTTACTATTAAATATTTAAATTTTAAAGAATAAATACTTTTTGATATCTTTTATATTCACTTAAATTTTTGAAATAAAGAGCAATACACAAATGATCAATACAATAAAAATGCAAGCATAAAAAAGAAGATAAAGCTTATGCCTGATCTTCTTTCTGGCCATACATCCAAGTCGCAGCAATATAAACACTAAAGCCTACAACCATTAGGATACTTGAAATTGTCATATTTCATTCCTCTGTTTTGATGCCTATTATTATGTGAAAGTTTTATGACAAATTCATGACATGATTATCATACTCTTTCATCCAATTTTAAATGTTATTTTTATCAAACACTTAAAATCATAAATTTGATAATGAAATCCTAAAATTCACAATATCTCCCTATCATGCAACATCATTTTTATATAGGTCTAAGACAGATTAACTCAAAATAAGATTTATTAAACTTTAGCCCAAATCTTAGCCAAAGCTCCCACAACACAAACAATATCACGTATAATTTAGCCCGCTAGCTATCAGCCCGCTCAAGAGATTTTCGATATGACAACTATTATCAAGCAAGATGACTTGATCACATCGGTCAAGGATGCGCTTCAGTTCATTTCTTATTATCATCCACAAGACTTCATCCAAGCGATGAGCCGTGCTTATGACCGTGAAGAGAACAAAGCAGCAAAGGATGCAATTGCACAAATCTTAATCAACTCACGTATGTGTGCAGAAGGTCATCGTCCAATCTGTCAAGATACTGGTATTGTTAACGTATTTGTTGATGTGGGCTTAGACGTTAAATTTGATTTAACCATGAGCTTAGATGACGCAATCAATGAAGGTGTACGTCAAGGCTATCTTGAAAACAGCAACGTTCTTCGTGCATCTGTACTTGCTGACCCTGCTTTTGGTCGTAAAAATACCAAAGACAACACTCCTGCTGTGATTCACTACAAACTCGTTCCGGGTAACAAAGTAGACATCACTGTTGCTGCAAAAGGTGGTGGTTCAGAAAATAAATCTAAACTTGCGATGCTCAACCCTTCTGATTCAATCGTGGATTGGGTACTTAAAACTGTTCCAACCATGGGTGCAGGTTGGTGTCCACCGGGTATGCTCGGAATCGGGATTGGTGGTACTGCTGAAAAAGCCATGATGCTTGCAAAAGAATCACTCATGGAAGAAATCAACATGGACGAATTACTTCGTCGTGGACCACAAAACAAAATCGAAGAGCTTCGTATTGAAATCTTTGAAAAAGTAAATGCATTGGGTATTGGTGCACAAGGTCTTGGTGGTTTAACCACTGTCCTTGATATTAAAATCAAAGATTACCCTTGTCATGCTGCAGGTAAACCAGTCGGTATGATTCCGAACTGTGCTGCAACTCGTCATGCACATTTCCAATTAGATGGTTCAGGTGTTGCACATATTCAAGCACCTAAACTTTCTGACTATCCAGAAGTGACTTGGGATTCTTCAAAATCTAAACGTGTTGACCTAGACAATATTACGCAAGAAGAAATGAACTCTTGGCAACCAGGCGACACGCTATTGCTTAACGGTACAATCTATACAGGTCGTGATGCTGCGCACAAACGTATGTGCGAAATGCTCGACAAAGGCGAAGAGCTTCCTGTAGACCTGAAAGGTAAATTTATTTACTACGTGGGTCCTGTTGATCCTGTTGGTGATGAAGTGGTTGGTCCTGCAGGTCCAACAACTGCAACACGTATGGATAAATTCACTCGTCAAGTGTTAGAAGCGACTGGTTTGTTCGGCATGATTGGTAAAGCAGACCGTGGTCCGGCTGCAATCGAAGCAATCAAAGACAACAAAGCGACTTACTTAATGGCTGTTGGTGGTGCTGCGTACCTTGTTTCTAAAGCTGTTCGTCAAGCTGAAGTGGTTGCATTTGCTGACTTAGGTATGGAAGCAATCTACAAATTTGTGGTTGAAGATATGCCAGTATCTGTTGCAGTTGATGTAAACGGTACATCAATCCATGCAACAGCACCAAAAATCTGGCAAGCAAAAATTGGTAAAATTCCAGTCGTTGATGCTGCAGCGAACTAAGTCTTTATTCAACGCGAAATAGATTTATTGCTTGAATATTGATGAAAAAGCACTCTATGATTAGGGTGCTTTTTTATTTCTGAGAAGAAGATGAAAATTAAATCCTATATATTTTCTATATTTTTACTAAGTTTTAGCTTTCAAACTTTCGCAGCCTCTGCGACATCACAACAAATTGATCAGCTCATTAAACTTGAATATTGGAATCAATTTAAACCGGCTTTACTCAAACAAAGTATGCCGAATATGAAAAGTGCAACTGAAGAATTGATGTTTGACCAATTACAATATAGACAAGCGCTTTCAGCTGAAAAGCAAGCTTTAATCATCCAAATATCGGATATTATGATTAATGACATGATCGAACAAGTAGATGAAAAAGTTTTGCTCAGCAATATTCGTGCAGCATATCAAGCACTTAGTCAAGAACAAGCCCAAGCCTTGATCAATGTTTACCAACAACCTAATATGCAAAATGCAGGAGAAAACACTCCAATTATAATTGCAAAAATTGTAGATGCTTCAAGTAATGATTTTAATAAGCTGGTCAACTTAGACGATATTCAAAGCATTATTCGCGAGAACCAAAAATGATCAAAAAAATAATATTTAGCCTCAGCTTTTGCCTACTGCACACAGGTGTATATGCAGCACCTGCAACTACAGAAAGTACCGAACAACTACTTAATGTTATTCATATCAATCAAGCAATCGAAGACCTCGCAAAGAGTGAAACTTTTCAACAACTGACACAACAAATCATTGAGTATTATTCCATTCCGCCAACCAAGGAAAACCAAACCCGTATTTATAATGCGATTCAAAAATATTATTTAAGTGATGCTTATAAACGTGAATTTAGACAAAATTTATTTAATATTTACAATCAAAACATGACTGAAGAAGAAACCCAGCAATGGATTAAATTTTATAAAACAGCAGTCGGACAATCTATTTTAAATAATAAAAATTTTGAACAGAAAATCATTGATGCTGTTGAACAAATTTTCCCTGACAATGCCGAACCATCAGCGCAAGCACAAGCTAAACTTACGCAAGTCATGCAGAAATTTTTCTCTCAATAAGTTTTCTATTCATTATCTTTTAAGGACAGTCAGATGAAAAAATTTAAAACCTTATTACTCAGTGGTTTAATACTGATTACACCTTATACTTTTGCTGCTCCTGCAAGCGACCAACAAGTGCAAAAATTAATAGAAGTGATGAAAATCGATCAACTTTTACAACAAACTATACAACAAATTCGCCCTCAGCTTGATCAGCAAGCATATACGATTGTACAAAATATTGTGCGGCATGAACAACTTAGCCCACAAGAACAAATCGTTGCCAATGAATTAGCAGATCAATTACATGAGCAAAATAAGAAAAGTATTTCTTGGGAAAAAATGCAGCCGATTTATCAAAAAATTTACAAAGACATTTATAGTGCTGAAGAAGTACAAGCACAAATTGATTTTTACTCAAGCCAAGTTGGACAATCCATTTTAGCTAAAAGTCCTGTTGTTGCCCAAGAATCCATGAAAATCGTCAATACTCAACTGATGTCGACCATTCAAGCGGCTGAAAAAGACTTTGCTCAAGTTAATAAAAAACTCGAAGCACTTAAAAAAGCCGCAGAAAACAAATAATACTGTTTATTTTTATAAAAAAGAGGCAATTGCCTCTTTTTAAATGAGTGATTTTGGTATCTCATTTACCATGTTAAAGGATTCCAAATCTTAAATGGTGTACTCAAATGCACATCATCACTGGCTTGATAATCTCCACTATTAATTTTTTCCTGAGGTTTGATCAACTTTCCATCTGTGGTCATTTCGCCAACAAAGTTTAAACCAGGCGATTTTAATTGTGTCATGGCAATTTCTTTTAATCCTTGGCGCGTTGGCATTTGCATCAATGGACCAACTTTCAATAAATCACCACCACCATTTGGACCACCACGGAATTTCTCTTCCTCATACTTTACAAAGTATTGCTGACCTGCTTGCACGTGAAAATAAGCAACTTTAGGCTTTTGAAAATGTACCACTGCCAATGGTCGACTTAAACTGAGTTTATAATCGCCCTCAGCCAGCTCAATCCAATAATAATGATTGCTAATGAGACTAGGAATTCGTTTTCCATTTAAATAAAAGCTCTGCGCAATAATTTCTTGGCGATTCCACTTACTATCAGGACGATAAAAATAAATCACAGCAGCATTCGGATTTTGGGGTTTTACCAGTTTGAAATACTGCCCAGGCTCTTGATTGACCCATGAACCGACAGAAAACTTACCGAGTTTATATTGATCTAACTTTTCATGGACAAAAGAATTTTCTTTTTCAAAATTTACGGCATCTAAAGTAGACACAGCTTGACTTGTAATTGGTTGTTCGACAGCCTGATGACTTTGACAGGCAGCCAATCCACAACTGGTTAAAATAATTAGACCAAAGTAACGCATGATTATCCCTCACCACGTATTTTTATTTTCATTTTTTGAATGAAGATGATTTTCTCAACATCAGCTTAACATTTCATTGGCGATTTAAAAATAAAAAACGTGTAAAAAGTCCAGCTTCTTACACGTTTCAGATAAGTTGCAGATCACAACTCAATCATCTTAAGCAGATTTACTATCAATCACTTTTAAATCAACTTTTTCTTCAACAGCTTGTTCTTGCTTCGGTTGACGTTCTGCTTGATAAACAGGTTCTGCTTGATGATTAATCACATCAGCATTAATGATGACTGTGCCAATATCTTCACGACTTGGTAAGTCATACATAGTTTCAAGTAAAACATTTTCTAAAATCGAACGTAGACCACGCGCACCTGTATTGCGTTCAAGCGCTTTTTTTGCCACAGCACGTAATGCTGAGTCTTCAAAAATTAGATCGACATCTTCCATTTCAAACAAGTACTGATACTGGCGCGTTAATGCATTTTTTGGTTCAGTCAAGATTTGCATTAATGCTTCTTCATCGAGCTCTTCAAGCGTCGCAATCACAGGCAAACGACCAATAAACTCAGGAATTAAACCGAATTTTACTAAGTCAGTTGCTTCAACTTGACGGAACAATTCTGATACTTTCTTAGTATCATCTTTATTTTTCACATCAGCAGTGAAACCAATACCACCTTTTTCTTGACGTTGTTGTACCACTTTTTCAAGTCCAGCAAACGCACCACCACAAATAAATAAAATATTTGAGGTATCAATTTGAATAAACTCTTGTTGTGGATGCTTACGTCCGCCCTGAGGTGGAATAGATGCAACCGTGCCTTCAATCATTTTCAGAAGTGCTTGTTGTACGCCTTCACCTGATACATCACGGGTAATCGATGGATTTTCAGATTTACGCGTAATCTTATCAATCTCATCAATGTAGATAATACCTTTTTGGGCTTTTTCTACATCATAATCCGCTTTTTGTAATAGCTTTTGTACAATGTTTTCAACATCTTCACCCACATAACCTGCTTCGGTTAAAGTGGTTGCATCTGCCATCGCAAAAGGTACATCAAGTAAACGCGCAAGTGTTTGCGCCAATAATGTTTTACCAGAACCTGTTGGTCCAATCAGCAAAATATTACTTTTTGCTAACTCAATAGCATCTTTAGGTTTATTTGCAGATTGCGTTACTTTTAAACGTTTGTAATGGTTATAGACCGCAACTGATAACGTTTTCTTTGCAGTATCTTGACCAATCACATACTGATCAAGCGCAGCACGAATCTCATGAGGTTTAGGCAATGGACGTGTTGCCCAATCTCCAGTTTCAACTTGTTGACTGGTTTGAACTAAATCTAAGCAGACATCCACACATTCATTACAAATGTACGCGTCCTCTCCAGCGATCAGTTTTCCAACTTCAGACTGTGTTTTTCCACAAAATGAACAATGTTTTTGTCCTTGAGGATTATCGGACATTTTCACTCCAAATCTTAAATCTGTACGTTAAAGCTTAGTTTTGTGGGCGTTTTGATAACACTTGATCCACTAAACCGTATTCTTTCGCTTGTTCTGCAGTCATAAAGTTATCACGATCCGTGTCTTTTGCGACACGCTCATAGTCTTGGCCACTATGTTCTGCCATTAAGCGATTTAAACGTTCTTTAATAAATAAAATCTCACGTGCATGGATTTCAATATCTGATGCCTGACCACGGAAACCACCCAATGGTTGGTGAATCATCACGCGCGCATTTTCAAGACAATAACGTTTACCTTTCGCACCCGCATTTAACAAGAATGCACCCATCGATGCAGCTTGCCCCATACAATACGTCACCACATCGGGCTTAATAAATTGCATGGTATCGTAAATTGCCATACCTGCAGTCACTGACCCTCCTGGTGAATTAATATATAAATGAATATCTTTTTCTGGGTTTTCAGCTTCTAAAAACAACATTTGTGCAACGATTAAGTTTGCCATGTTGTCTTCAACTTCACCTGTTAAGAAAATTACACGCTCACGTAAAAGACGTGAGAAAATATCGAAAGAACGTTCACCACGAGATGACTGTTCTACAACCACAGGGACTAAAGCGTTTTCAATAGATGGAACATACATATGTTATTTATTCCTGAATTTTTTGTTACTCAGCTCATAGTGACAATATGAGGGATAATGATTGAAATTGCAAAATATTCCCCATTAAATATCAAATTTTTTTGAATAAGCATTTTGAATTTGGGACAATTACAAGTTTGATACAGCATAAAAAAAGGCGCTCGAAAGCGCCTTTTAATAAAAAACAACTTAGCCTTGTTGACGTGCTTGCTGTTCTTTCAATAAATCTTGGTAGCTCACTTCAGTATCAGATACTTTAGCAGCAGCTAAAATATAATCTACAACTTGGTCTTCTAAAACAACAGCTTCAATTTGAGCACGTTGTTTTTCATCATTTTTGAAGTATTCAATCACTTCAGCAGGATCTTCATAAGAAGTTGCCATGTCTTCGATGTAAGCTTCAACACGAGCAGCATCTACTTCAAGTTTAGCATCTGCTAAGATTTTACTTACAAGTACACCTAATTTAACTGACTTTTCAGCTTGTTCTTTGAATAAGTCATCAGGCAGCATGCTGCTGTCAAATGCTTGCGCACCTTGAGCACCAAACTGTTGAGTGAACTGTTGAATCATTTGTTGACGTTGACGGTCAATTTCTTGAGCAACCATTGCTGAAGGAAGTTCAACTTCATTTGCAGCAACTAATGCATCAAATGCAGCAGATTTAACTTGGTTACGTAGACCATTTTTCACTTCACGTTCCATGTTTTTGCGAACGTCAGCTTTTAATTTTTCAACGCCTTCTTCTTCAGTAATACCAAAGATTTTTAAGAACTCAGCATCAATTTCAGGAAGTTTTGGTTTTTCAACCAATTTCACATTGATTTTGAATTGAGCCGCTTTACCTGCAAGGTTTTCAGCTTGGTAGTCTTCAGGGAAAGTAACATCAATGACTTTCTCTTCACCTTTCTTCATACCGATGATGCCATCTTCGAAGCCAGGAATCATACGACCAGAACCTAAAACAAGTTTAAAGTCTTGCGCAGCGCCGCCTTCAAATTTTTCGCCATCCACTGTACCTTCAAAGTCGAAAGTCACTTGCATGTCTTTCTTCGCCATACCTTTGGTTTCAGCCCAAGTTTGACGTTGTTTTTGAAGGTTTTCGAGCATAGTGTCGACATCTTTATCATTCACTGAAGTCGATTTACGTTCGATTTCTAAAGTATCAAGTGCATTTACTGAAACTTCTGGGTAAACCTCTACAGTTGCTTGAAAAACCAAAGCATCATCTTTGTTTTCAACTTTATCAATGTTTGGCATACCAACAGCATTGATTTTTTCTTGTTGAATTGCTTCGAATACTGAGTCACGGATGATGTCATTTACCACTTCTTGGTAAATACCAGCACCATATTCACGACGAACAACGTTTACAGGTACTTTACCTGGACGGAAGCCGTTAATCTTTACAGTTTTGGCAGCGCGTTTTAAACGAGCTTCAAATTGCTCATTTACACGGCTCGTCGGTACAGATACATTTAAACGACGGGCAATGCCCGAAACCGCTTCAGAAGTTACTTGCATGGCTTCCTCTATATAATAGTAGTTACAATTTAAAAAAGTGCCACATTATATGACAACTTTATAGATATACAAAATGTCGGCTATTTTAACCCCTAAAATAAAAATTTCTCTATATTTCTTTTCAGTAATTTTTCAAATTTATTTTCCGATGACGTCATTCTTTCAGAAATGAATAAAACCACTTCACTAGAGTAAAACTTCTAACAACTCCTCTCACATGACCTCTGATTCGTAAAACCAATAAAAAACCATTTTTTAAAAGAGTTTTTTATTTAACATAAAAATCATAAACTTAATATTATTTTACATTATTAAACATTATATTTACAAATGATAATCAATATATTCATAGTTAAAACCAATAACAAAGAATAGTTAAAACAAATAAGAATTATTATTATTCGCATACAAATTTGCATTCACCAGTGAGTCGTTATGTCATTTATTAAATCACGCAAAAAGGTTGTTGTTTCAGCCCTTGCTTCTTCTTTGTCTGTCATTACTACAACTGCGATTGCACAAGAAGATACGATTCAACAACTACCTACAATCCATGCGCAAGCTCACGCAACAAAAAAAGAAAGTTTAAAAGTTGATGAATCAGCAAATAGTAAATTTGTTGCTCCTCTTTTAGACACACCAAAATCTGTGTCTGTAATTTCTAAAAAATTAATCGAAGACACACAAGTGACTACGCTTGCAGATGCACTTCGTACTGTTCCAGGGATTACTTTAGGTGCAGGTGAAGGCGGCAATCCAAATGGTGACCGCCCATTTATTCGTGGTTATAACTCTGAAAGCTCAATGTATCTAGATGGTATCCGTAACTCAACTTCACAAAACCGTGAAATGTTCGCAGTTGAACAAGTTGAAGTCACCAAAGGTTCTGCTTCTGCCATGGGTGGTGCGGGTACAGTCGGTGGTAGCATCAATATGATTTCTAAAGTGGCTAAAAAAGGTGACTTTTTAGAAGGATCAGTTGCTGGGGGTACTGACAACTATCAACGTATCACCTTAGATGGTAATAAAGACTTTGGTAATGGCATTGCAGCACGCGTTGCTGTTTTAGGTCATAAAAATGAAAAAGCAGGTCAAGCAGACGGTGCTGAATATGCACGTGTGGGTATTGCACCAAGTATTACTTTTGGATTAAACACGCCTACTCGTGCGACATTAAGTTATTACTATTTAAAATCTGATGATACACCAGATTCAGGCGTACCATATTGGAATGCAAATGATAAAACGGCTACTGGTAAACCTTTAAATGCTAAACAAGGTATTTACTATGGTTGGTTAGACCGTGATTTCCAAAAACAAGAAAATCAAGCAGGCACAATTAAGTTAGAACATGATTTAACCGATAACTTAACCATCACTAATACAGCGATGTACAACAAATCTAAAAATGATTATGTTTGGACACAACCAGATGATTCAAAATTAAATATTGCTAATGGGCAAGTAGTTCGTCGTGCAAATACACGTATTACAAATACAGATGCATTTACAGATCAACTAGCTTTAACTGGTAAATTTAATACAGGTGCTTTCGTACATAGCTTTAATGTTGGTGCAGAATATTCTAAACAAGAATCAGATAAAGGTAGTTATCTACTCACTGACTTAGGGCAAACTCCATCTTCTACATTGCCATCGAATATCAGTAGTGCAAAGGGATGTAATGGCTTAAACAGTATTTCATCTAACTTCTGGTGTACAGACGCTTATAATCCAAACTCAAAAGACCCATGGTTAGGTGGCATTTCTGCAGATAAAGCAATCTCAACAAACTCATCTGAAACAACTTCAGTCTACTTCCTTGATAATATTGAAATCAATCCACAATGGTTATTGGACTTGGGCGTTCGTTGGGACAAATTTGATTCTGACGTTAAATACAACAAAGATTCTAGTTCAATCAAAGCTGGTACAGAATATAGTACTAGTAACGACTTCTTTAACTATCAAGCAGGTGTGACTTTCAAACCACGTCAAAATGGTTCAATTTATTTAAGCTATGCAACATCGGCAAATCCTGTAGGTGTTGATGCTGGTGACGGTTCTGAAGGGTTAAGCGTACCTGGACGTAACACAACTGAAGAACAAGCTCGCGCAATGAACAACCTTAAGCCTGAGGAAGTAAAAACTTATGAATTAGGTACGAAATGGGACGTTCTTAATGATAAGTTAAGCTTAACTGCTGCGATATTCCGTACAGAAAAAGAAAATACCCGTGCGACTGATACAGATGGTTTTACTCGTAATGTTGGTGAAACACGTGTAGATGGTATTGAACTAGGTGCTAACGGTAACATTACAGATAAATGGGCTGTTTCTGCTGGCTATACTTACTTAGATAGTGAAATTGTAGACGCAGGATATAGCAAGAATTCTGATGGTACTTATTCTCCAAGTGCAAATAATGGTAATCAAGTACAAAACGTAGCAAAAAATTCAGCAACCCTTTGGACAACTTATCAAGTACTTCCTGTGCTGAATTTAGGTGTTGGCGCAGTAGCTATGGATAAAGTCTATGGCGATGCTGCAAATACTAAGTATGTCCCAGGCTATGTACGTTACGATGCTATGGCTCGTTATAACGTAAACAAAAATGTTGATTTACAGTTGAATGTCAATAACTTGTCTGACAAACGCTATTTCACTAAAGCCTATGCATCACACTATGCAACGGAAGCAGAAGGTCGCAGTGCAGTATTGTCTTTAAACTTTAAATACTAAGTTATGACATTAATCCATATAGATCTTATGGATTAGATTACATATTATAAACTAGCCTCTAACTTTAGGGGCTATTTTCCTTTTATTCATCCAACAACGTTCAAGGTGTGACGATGATTCACCATATTCCAAATGTATTAAGCAAAGAACAAACCGCTTATTTCCGACAAGAAATGAATACAGTTAATTGGGAGGATGGTAAAAAAACCACAGGGTCATTGTCTGCACATGTAAAAAACAACCAACAACTCCCTGAAAATCACCCACTCACACAGCATTTGGGCAGCATCATCTTAGATGCATTGGCACAGCATCCTTTATTTTTATCAGCAGCACTGCCATTAGAAATTTTACCACCTTATTTTAATCGTTATGAACAAGGTGAAACTTTTGGTTTTCATGTGGATAACGCTATTCGCCATATTCAAGGAACGCAGCAGCGCATCCGTACCGATCTTTCCTGTACTTTATTTTTGACTGAACCTGAAGACTATGACGGTGGTGAATTGGTCATTGAGGATACTTACGGCTACCATGAAGTTAAACTGCCTGCGGGGGATTTGCTCCTCTATCCATCAAGCAGTGTGCATGAAGTCAGTCCTGTTACCTCAGGGTGCCGTACAGCCTCATTTTTTTGGTTGCAAAGCATGATCCGTGATGATGCCAATCGCCATATTTTATTTAATTTAGATCAAAGTATTCAAAATCTTAGGACTGAATTGGGTGATAGACATGCCGAAGTTGTGAAACTCACCAGTCTTTACCACAATTTAATTCGTAAATGGGCTGAGTTATAAGTTTATTCAGCCAACGTATTTTTAGCCCACATTTTGTAGATGAATAGGTTTCTTATGAGCTCCTCTGTCCTCGCCCCACTTAGCCAAATCCCCCCTCATCTACAAACCTTGGCAGATTATGAAACTCAAGCGCAAAAACATCTGTCAGATATGGTGTGGCAATATCTACAAGGCGGCGCAATGGATGAATATAGTGTCCGAGACAATCGCCAACAATTCTCCAAAATCCAACTTGTTCCAAGATTACTCAATGACCTCACACAAGGCTCAACAGAAATAGAAATCTTAGGTCAAAAATTTCCACATCCGATTTTTTTAGCACCCATTGGACATCAACAACAGTTCTATCCCGATGCCGAAGCAGCCACCGCTTTAGCCGCTGAAGTATTGGGTAGCAACTTTATACTCAGTACCTTCACCAATACCGATTTACGCCGTTTAAAAGCAGAAAATCCTTTCAAATGGTTTCAGCTC
Source organism: Acinetobacter sp. 251-1 (assembly GCF_030329305.1). Taxonomy (NCBI): domain Bacteria; kingdom Pseudomonadati; phylum Pseudomonadota; class Gammaproteobacteria; order Moraxellales; family Moraxellaceae; genus Acinetobacter; species Acinetobacter sp. 251-1. The sequence continues at coordinate 146,908 of NZ_JACANS010000003.1, forward strand.
TATTGGCAAGGCGAACGTGAAAAATCACTTGCTTTAGTCAAACTTGCCGAAGCTCAAAATTTTAAAGCGATCGTCATTACAGTAGATGCTCCGCATACAGGTATTCGTGATCGTGAACGTCGTGTGTTTTTCCATTTACCTGAAAATATGCAACATCCGCATACTCCCACTCATATTCCTCTGCCTGAACTTCGTGAAGATCAACATCCTGTATTTAATGGCTTAATGCAAATTGCACCGAAATGGGCAGATATTGAATTTATCATTGCCAACACACATTTACCTGTGATTTTAAAAGGTGTACTACATCCTGCTGATGCCCGTAAAGCTATAGCAATCGGGGTAAAAGGTTTAATTATCTCCAATCACGGTGGACGAGTTTTAGATACCGCGATTTCACCACTCAAAGCTTTAGCAAAAATTAAAAGCGTTGTCCCTGCTGATTTTCCTTTACTCCTTGATGGCGGTGTGCGCCGTGGGACAGATGTATTTAAAGCACTGGCCATAGGTGCGTCTGCAGTGTTGATTGGGCGTCCTTATATTCACGGTTTGGCCGTTGCCGGGGCTTTGGGTGTGGCGCATGTGATTAAAATCTTAAAGGAAGAATTTGAGGTGACTATGGCTTTAATGGGAACTTCTACACCAAATGACATTAACACAGACTATATTTCTCAAGAATAATCATTTTCATGAAAATATTTTTCTTATTTAAATGAAATGCTGCACATTAAGGAAATTATTTCCAAAGTATATGTTTTAGAATTAAGCTTAAGTTAATTTATTTACAAGTCATCAAAGTTCCATTCATGTGATGTTAAGAACACCATCATGTTATGCCACTTTAGGCGAATATTCTCCGAAAAATACTTGTAAATCGTTAGAATAGACACAATCTATATTTGTAGTAAGCTGCCTTTACCCAAGATACGAGCAGTAGACACTACACAAGGAGTTTCCTCATGATGTTGGCTGATCCAAGTAAAAAATATCGTCGCATGTACCAACGTGTAGACTTGCCAGACCGCCAATGGCCAGATAAAGAAATCAATAAAGCGCCAATTTGGATGAGTACCGACCTTCGTGACGGAAACCAAGCGATTTTTGAACCCATGAACATTGAACAAAAATTCAAAATGTTCCAAATGTTGGTGAAAATTGGTTTTAAACATATTGAAATTGGTTTCCCTTCTGCTTCGCAAATTGACTTTGACTTTACACGTAAATTGATTGAAGAAGGTCATATTCCAGACGACGTTTATATCGAAGTTTTGGTACAAGCACGTGATCATTTAATTCAGCGTACTTTTGAATCTTTACAAGGTGCAAAACGTGCCATTGTGCATATTTACAACTCAAACTCACCGACTTTCCGTCAAAAAGTCTTGAATGTTGATATTGCAGGTGCAAAACAATTGGCAATCAATGCTGCAACCAAAGTTAAAGAATATGCAGCAAAGCAGCCTGAAACCGAATTTATTTTCCAATACAGCCCTGAATGTTTTACTGCAACAGAATTAGAAGTTGCAAAAGATGTTTGTGATGCTGTGACTGAAATTTGGGACGCTTCTCCTGACAATAAAGTCATTTTGAACTTACCTGCGACGGTTGAAGTTTCAGGTCCTCATGTCTATGCCGACCAAATTGAATGGATGCACCGTAATCTTGCTCGTCGTGACGGCGTGATCATTTCTGTTCACTGTCACAATGACCGTGGCTGTGGCATTGCAGCATCTGAATTGGCGATCATGGCAGGTGCTGACCGTGTTGAAGGTTGTGTGTTTGGAAATGGTGAACGTACAGGTAATGTGGACGTTGCAGCGATTGCATTGAATATGTACACCCAAGGTGTTGCACCTGAATTAGATTTCTCGAACATCAACGAAATCATTGCCACTGTTGAAGAATGCACTGGCTTGCCTGTACACCCTCGTCATCCATATGCAGGCGATTTGGTCTTTACTGCATTCTCAGGTTCTCACCAAGATGCGATTAAGAAAGGTTTTGAGTTCCAAAAAGATCAAGAAATTTGGGATATGCCTTACTTACCAATCGACCCGAAAGATTTAGGTCGTGACTATGACGCCGTGATTCGTGTTAACTCACAATCAGGTAAAGGTGGTATCGCTTACTTGTTAGAATCAAACTACAACGTGGTTTTACCGCGTCGTTTACAAGTTGAATTTTCGCAAGTGGTACAACAGGTTGCTGATGATGAAGGCGTTGAAGTTTCAGCACAACAAATTTGGAACTTGTTCAAAGAGACCTATGTTGCTGCTAAAGATGCACATTATTCAGCGCAGAATTACAGATTGTCTGATGAAAACGGCAATCAAGTGATTGAGCTTGATGTCGTAGTAAATGGTGAAACTCAACATTTACGTGGTGAAGGTAATGGTCCGATCTCAGCAATTTTGAATGCACTTCAATTGCCGATTGATGTCTTGAATTATGAAGAACGTAGCATTAGCTCAGGTGCTAGCGCTAAAGCCTTGGCATTGATCGAACTTCAGGTACATGGTACAGGTAAATCTGCCTTTGGTGCGGGTGTTCATGACAATATTGTCACTTCATCTATCGAAGCGATTATTGCGGCAACCAACCGTTTGATCGACCAAGGTGTGTTGAGCACAGATCAAGTGATCGCTGCTGCTGTATAAGCTAGATCGTATATAAGCAATATCAATTAAAAGACTTTAGAAAGGATGCCCCAAGTGGTATCCTTTTGTTTATGTAATCATTAGATATGCGTATTTTCACAAATCAAAAAATGAACGACTTTAACGACTAAAGTGCTATTTAAGCAGTAGAAAGTCTCTTCTCCGTAAGTAAAACAAAGCAGTGCTTTGTTGAAACACACGACCAAGTTGGAGAAGGTGAGGATGAGGGCAAATTTGCAATAATGTCTCCTGCCTTACCCTCTTCCAAAAGATGGAGGGAGCTTTCTTAGTGAAATATAGCGAAGTTCAAATGATCAAAACAAGTCGTTTTCTGATCAGACATTGATTGATGAAATTTACCTATTTTCTCAAATTTTAAGGCGAACATTTCCTGTGTCATTTCCAGCAGATTCAGTGGGTCTCGTTACCCCGCAAAAGTTTGAATTTAAAGAACCCTTAGAACTCGAATGTGGTCGTGTATTACCTCGTTTCGAAATCATGGTTGAAACTTATGGTGAACTGAATGCAGATCAATCGAATGCTATTTTAATTTGTCATGCATTGTCAGGCCATCATCATGCTGCTGGCTATCATCATGCAGATGATAAAAAGCCTGGTTGGTGGGATGCTTGTATTGGCCCAGGCAAAGCCATTGATACCTCAAAGTTTTTTGTCGTCGCCTTAAATAATATTGGCGGTTGTAATGGTTCTACAGGACCAACTTCACCAAATCCTGAAAATGAAAATCGCCCTTATGGTCCAGACTTTCCTCTCGTCACGGTGCGAGATTGGGTCAAAACTCAAGCCATGTTGTCTGACCGTTTAGGCATTGATGTTTGGTATGCGGTCATTGGAGGCTCATTGGGGGGGATGCAGGCGTTACAATGGTCTGTAGATTATCCTGATCGTTTACAAAAATGCGTCATTATTGCTTCCGCACCGAAGCTATCAGCACAGAATATTGCCTTTAACGAGGTGGCACGTCAGTCCATTCTGTCCGATCCAGATTTCCATCATGGACGTTATCTTGAACATGATAGCTATCCAAAACGTGGCTTAATTTTGGCACGCATGGTAGGTCATATTACTTATCTTTCAGAAGAAGCCATGAAACAGAAATTTGGCCGTGACTTAAAATCTGGCAAATTTATGTATGGTTTTGATGTGGAATTCCAAGTCGAAAGCTATTTGCGTTATCAAGGTGAACAATTCAGCCGTAACTTTGATGCTAATACCTATTTGATCATGACCAAAGCCTTGGATTATTTTGATCCATCGCGTGAATATGAGCAATCATTAGTCAAAGCATTGTCCAATACTCAATGTCGTTTCTTGGTGGTTTCATTTACTACAGACTGGCGTTTTAGCCCACAACGCTCTCAGGAAATCGTAGATGCGCTCGTATCTACAAACAAACCAGTCAGTTATTTAGACATTGATGCAGAACAAGGTCATGACTCATTCTTGTTCCCTATTCCCTTATATGTCAAATCATTACGAGCATTTTTAGGTGGTGAACAACACCTTCAAGCAACACCGAAGGAGATAGCATAATGCGTATTGACCACCAACTTGCTGAAAAATGGATTCAACCCGACTCACGTGTCCTCGACTTAGGTTGTGGTGATGGCGAGTTACTTGCACACATGAGTAAAAAACATAATATTCGTGCATACGGACTCGAAATTGATCAAGAAAAGATTGCAATTGCAGTCAGTAGAGGGTTAAATATTATCCAACAAGACTTAAATTTGGGTTTAGGTCGTTTTGCTGATCAGTCTTTTGACTATGTGGTCATGGCTCAAGCATTACAAGCAGTAGATGCACCCGATGTGCTATTGCGCGACATGGTGCGTGTGGGGAAACAGGCAATCATTACATTTCCTAACTTTGCGCATTGGAAGACTCGTTCTTTTCTTGCCTTAAAAGGGATGATGCCCGTTTCAGATGCATTACCGTATATGTGGTATAATACGCCAAATATACACCTATGCACCTTTCGTGACTTTGAAGCACTTTGTGCGGAAAATCATATTCGTATTATTAATCGACTTGCTGTAAATGGGAACCAACAAGGGAGCTTACTGAGTAAGTCGATCCCAAACTTGTTCGGCGAAGTCGCAATCTATCGAGTGAGCGCTATATGAAAAAATTATTATTAGGTAGTACATTATTTTTTGGGCTGCTTAGTTTTCAAGCCCATGCGGACTATATTCCGCAACAACAAAAATCAACTGCTGCACTTGCTGCACAGTATGCACATATGAATGTGGCTGACTTAACCAAAGCAGCAAAAGCAGGTCAACCTGCTGCACAGTTTTATCTTGCGACGCGTTATCAATCAGGCAATGGTGTTTCTAAAGATCTAAAAGAAGCTTTTAGTTTGTTTAAAGCTGCGGCGGATCAAGGGATTTCAGCAGCTCAATTGAACGTGGGTCGTATGTATGCTGATGGTATTGGAGTATCTAAAAACGAAGCGTCTGCACGTCAATACTTTGAAAAAGCCGCAAGCCACGGCGATAATCGTGCAAGCTTTAACTTAGCTGTGATGGAAGAGCAAAAGAAAAACTACATTGGTGCTTACCAGTGGTATGAACTTTCAACTCGTGATGGCATGTTAGACAATAAAGTCATTAATATGTCTGAAACCAAAAAAACGGCTTTAGCTGCCAACTTAACGCCTGAACAAATCCGTACTGCGCGTGACCGTGCTGACCGTTGGATTCAAACACAATAAGTTTTATTTTTAAATAAAATACGATAAAGGAAGCACCATTAAGGTGCTTTTTTTTATTTGAGAATAGAATATGCTTTTTTAGCATCATGATTTTTTAAATCATCTTCCATTTCATGGAAAAACTTCTAATTTTCAAACCGCACTCAGAATCAGTTAAAATAGCTTTCACGATTCAAACTCAGAGCAATTGACATGTCTGCACAAGATTGGTTATCCCAAGGAACATTAGTCCTCGCAAGTAATAACAAAGGTAAAATTGCTGAATTTGAAAAAATGTTTGCAGAGTTAAACCTCCCTGTCGAGGTCATTCCTCAAGGAAAACTCAATATTGAAGATGCCGTAGAAGATGGCTTAAGTTTTATTGAAAATGCCATCATCAAAGCACGCCATGCAAGTCGTATTTCAGGAAAACCTGCCATTGCAGATGATTCAGGGATTTGTGTGCCGATGTTAGGTGGTGCACCTGGCATCTACTCTGCACGTTATGCGGGTGAACACGGTGATGATGCCGCAAACAATAAGCAACTTTTAGAAAACCTAAAACCTTTACGCCAAGAAGGCAAAACGATTGAAGCCATGTTTGTTTGTGTTTTAGCTTTGGTTCAACATGCGGATGACCCACTTCCACAAATTTTTCAAGGCATTTGGCAAGGTGAAGTGTTAGATGCTCCACGTGGAGCACATGGTTTTGGTTACGATCCTTTGTTTTGGTTACCCGAATTGCAGATTTCGAGTGCTGAAATGAGTAAAGAAGAAAAAAATAAAATCAGTCATCGTGGACAAGCCATGCAATTATTTAAAGCAAGTTTAGAAAAGTAAGAACCTGCCCTCTCCTTGAAAGAATGAGTGTTTATACGCACCACAAGGAGAGGTATTTTCCCTATAAGAATTATAATGCCCTTTAACTCAGCCCTATAAAACAAGGGAATTTGCATGATTTAAGCCGCCCTACAATAAATGCACCATTACCCCATAAATTAAGCATATGCCACAACTGACCATCGTTCCTGCTGCAATGTATTTGGCTGAAATACCTGTCCCTTGATAATGCGTTTCAAGTGCCACAATATTCGCTGCGGGAGGTAAACAGAATAATAAAAACATCACACCAATATTGTCCTGAACATGTGCGATTGGTAAAAAATAATAAGCAAATGTACAGAAAATGACGCCACAGATCACTTTGATCAGTGCTACTTTACAACTATAGGTCAAATCCTCTAAATGTACTTTGGTTTTGCGTAACCACATGCCTAATACAGACATACCCGTAAAGACCATCCCCCATTTTGAAAAAGAATAAATCGCATCGATCCACGCATGCTCTTGTACACTTTGCACATTCAACAGTCTTAAAATAGCTGCCAAAATCAAGGCAATAACAGGGGGGGACTTAATGACTTTTTTAAAAATATCTTGAATATTTAAAGTTTCGGAGCTGACAGAAGTTACTGCCCAAATATTGCCAAAAATAGAACCACCGACATAGATGGCAATAATAGATGCACTGATTTGTTCTCCAAACAAAGCCATGGCGATGGGAAAACCGAGCCAAGCCATATTGGTATAACTAAAACAGAGTGACTGTAGTCGGTCTTTGGATAAAAATAGGTAAATAAAAAATAATAAAACTGCTGAAAAAAAGCTAAATAGCATCAAGCCCAAACTGCCCGCCTGATAAAAAACCATATTGTAAATAATCACAATTGGAATAAATAAGCGTGATAAAACAGAAGAAAATAAGCTTTTTAAATGCTGTGAAAATGACGTTGTTGCTAAGATTAAGCCACTACAAAACCCCAAAAGGGGTAATACCGTAGACACTCGCATTCACCTAAAATAATTTCACAGAATTTTAGCATGATGCACCGCAACATGCTTTTGAAAAAGCAACTTTAAAACCCATGTCTTTAAATTGAAATATTGGTGTCACTTTTTTGTCACAGATACCTGTTGAGATAAGCCCTAATGAAACAGGAGATTTTATCATGGCTGGATTATCAATTTGGCACGTACTGATTTTTGCAATTGTAGTGATTTTATTATTTGGTACATCAAAACTTAAAAACTTAGGGAAAGACGTGGGCGGTGCGGTAAAAGACTTTAAAAAATCTATCAAAGAGGATGAAGTTACGACTCCTAATCTACAAGAGCCACGTACTTTAGAACATCAAAATACCCATGATGTGAACTCTACCGTAAAACACTGATACGGGAGTATAGATCATGCTCGATGTTGGTTTTTCTGAATTACTGGTTTTTGGCGTTATCGCTTTATTGGTTTTAGGTCCTGAAAAGCTGCCTGTCGCTGCACGTTTTGTAGGCAAATGGTATTCTAAAATCAAACGTACTGTCAGTAATGTGCAAAATGACATTGACCGTGAACTCCGTCTTTCCGAATTGCGTGAGCAGATGCAGCTTGAGATGCAACGTATTCAAGAGCTTGAACAAAAAATGCAAGCGCAAATGCAGGAACTACAACAAAACAAACATGCTGAAGAAAAACAAAATATCACAGCAAATGTCACGGCTCAGCCGCAAAACATCACTTACCATTTTATACAAGCTTCAGTTCCAACTGTATATATCGCTCATATTTGGCTGAAAATATTGGCAACATCTAACCATCCAATTCAACAAATTGAACAGCAAGCTTTTACAATGAAACACTTCGAGGTTGCGGTATGAACAGCTCTTTCACCCCACAGGTTCATTCCTCTGAGCCCAATCCTCAGCCTGAATTAGAAGCCATGCCGATCACAAAACATCTGATCGAATTAAGACGTCATTTGTTTAAAATTATTGGTGTATTGATTGCACTATTTTTTTGCTTATTGCCCTTTGCCAATAAAACCTACATTGCCTTATCTGCACCGTTAAGAGCGCAATTGCCCGTAACATCGACCATGATTGCTACCGATGTGACTGCAACATTTATGGCACCTTTTAAGCTAAATTTTTTTATTGCTTTGATGTTGGCAATGCCTTTTATTCTTTATCAAATTTGGGCATTTGTGAAACCTGCGTTATATGCCAAAGAAAAAAGTTTAGCACTGCCTTTGTTAATTGGCAGTATTAGCCTATTTTATGCAGGTATTGCCTTTGCATATTTTGTGGCTTTGCCCTCGATTTTACATTTTTTCATGAGTGTTTCTCCTGAAACTGTCGCACCGATGACCGACATTAATAGTTATTTGGCATTTTGTTTAAAGCTATTTTTGGTCTTTGGACTCACTTTTGAAATCCCAATTATTACCTTATTGCTGATTTTAATCGGCGTCGTCTCTACACAAGACCTCGTCAACCAACGCCGTTATATTATTGTGGGTTGTTTTTTTATCGCAATGTTTATTACCCCACCTGATGCCATTTCTATGATTATGTTGGCAATTCCAATGTGGTTACTCTTTGAACTGGGTCTAATGTTCGGCAAAATTCTTGAAAAAAGACGCCTCAACACAGATTAACCTCTGTAATTAACAATATGTTTAATTTCACCATTTTGACATTTTTTCTTCATTAGACTGTCACCTAGCTGTCAAAGCGTCGTCATATTTCTTCTCTAAGTTAATAGCAACTTTTATCACCATTGATTAATTTTAGGGAAACTTCCATGACCGAGCTGACGCCATATCATGAAGATCAAGAACTTGATAATAATACTTCTGATAACATCCATTTTCGTGACATTTTAGAACAACATATTACACGCCGTAGCTTAATTGCAAAAACAGCCAGTGGTGCAGCTGCTTTGGCTTTAGCTTCTACATTAACAGGCTGTGGTGATAATAAAGATTCATCTAATAATGTAACACCCCCAACGCCTACACCTGTTGATCCTAATAAAAAACCTGAAAAATTAACCTTTAAGCCTGTCGCTAAAAATCTGAATGACATTGTGACTGTACCTGAAGGTTATGAAGCGACTGTACTGTATGCAATGGGCGACTCCATTAATCCTGCCTATGCTGAATGGAATGATAATGCTGTTCCATCGGGTCCAAGTTTTCAGTATCGATCAGGTGACTGTCATGACGGTATGAGCTATTTTGGTTTAAATCAGACCACCAAAAACTACGATCCAACCGTATCGGAAAGTGGTTTATTGGTCATGAACCATGAATATATCAATCCAACGTTCTTGCATCCTCAAGGTCCGACACTGAGTGCTGACGGTCGCCGCCCTGAAGATGAAGTGATTCGTGAAATGAATGCACACGGTGTTTCAATCATTGAGTTGAAAAAAGACAAAACAACACAAAAAGTCGAGATTGTTAAAAACTCACTGTTTAATCGCCGTATTACTGCATCAACAGTGATGGATTTTGCAGGTGTTGTGGCAGGTTCAGACCTTTTAGTCACCAAATATTCAGCAGCAGGTAAACAAACTCGCGGTACTCATAACAACTGTGGTAATGGCTATACACCATGGGGAACATACTTAACCACTGAAGAAAACTATATTGGTTATTTCATCCGTAATAAAGGTGATGACGCTAAACGTACGGCAGCAGAAATTATCGCACTTAAACGTTATGGTCTAAAAGATGGTGCAAGCTCACGCTACAAATGGGAAACTGCCCTCGGTCAATTAGAAAGCCAAGACTTATATGACCGTTGGAATTCTTCAATCACTGCAGACAAAGCGACCCAAGACTATCGTAACAGTGCCAATACTTTTGGTTGGATCGTAGAAATCGACCCATTTGATAATCGTCAAAATCCAGTCAAACGTACTTCTTTAGGTCGCTTTGCGCATGAAGACTGTCGTGCAAGCCGTTTGATCGAAGGTGAAAACCTTGCGTTCTATATGGGTGACGACTCACGTGGCGAATATATTTACAAATTTGTTTCTGATGCAAAATGGTCTGCCAAAGATATTAACGGCGGCTATAAAGCAGGCGATAAATATATGAACTCAGGCAAACTTTATGTTGCCAAGTTCAACAGTGATGGAACAGGTCAATGGATCGAATTGGCTTATGGTAAAAATGGCTTAAATGCGACAAATAGCGTCTATCCATTTCAATCACAAGCAGAAGTCACAACCTTTGCTCGTCTTGCAGGCGATGCAGTGGGCGCAACCAAAATGGATCGCCCTGAATGGGTTGCGGTAAACCCTGAAAATGGCGAAGTTTATGTGACACTGACCAACAACTCAAACCGTGGTACAGCCTATCCAACAGATGCAGCCAATCCACGTAACTACCAAGATCCTGAAGGTGGAAAAGGTAATGTGAATGGTCATATTATCCGCTTCCATGAAGATGGTAATACAACAACGGCAACAACATTTAAATGGGACATCTACCTATTTGGTGCGGAAGCAAAAATGGCAAATAACATTAACTTGTCTGGCTTAAATGACAACAATGACTTGTCTTCTCCAGATGGTATGTGGTTTGACCCACGTGGTGTGCTTTGGATTCAAACAGATGATGGTGCATATACAGATACGACCAATTGTATGATGCTAGCAGCATTACCAGGTAAAGTGGGTGATGGTACTAAAGCAACGACATCAACAGGTCAAGAAACCATTGTTGGTGCGAAAATGACTGATGATAATTTACGTCGTTTCCTCACAGGCCCAACAGAATGTGAGATTACAGGGGTCACAATGACACCTGACCATAAAGCAATCTTCATCAATGTACAACATCCGGGTGAAGATTCAGCAAGCTATGACAAACCATCAAGTCATTGGCCTGCAACTCAAAAAGATGCCAGCAATAAAACTGCTCGCCCACGTTCAGCAACCGTGGTTATCACACGTAAAGATGGCGGTACAATCGCAGGCTAATACGCTTATTATATGATTGTAATCTGCTTTATACGCCATATGTATTCACTACATATGGCGTTTTTTAATGTGAAAGCAATCGAGCGATCTGAATCACTTCCCCTGATTTTTCACCCTGTTGGGTTTTTTCAAACCATTGCATTTTAGAATGCTGAATGGTTAAAAAGTTTGAACATCGTGTCCCATAAATTGGACTTTGAATAAAAGTAGAAGACAATAAATGTTCCATTTCAGTACTAATACCAGTATTGGGCAATAAGTCAGGAATGATTTTACGTTCATCTTGTAAAAGATCCCATACGGCAGAGACTATATCGTGCTCAGGTATCAATGGCTGTTGCAGCATCGGTAAAAATTCCTGTGTAAAACGCTTACGCAAATGTTGCGTTTTTTCCCAGTTTTCACTCAATAACCCATTCGATACCACAAACACACCTTTGGCTAAGACTTGTGGGGCTTCTCCACGATTACTCATATATACCGCTTGGTTTCGATCTCCGATAAATAAATTAAATCCCGCATAATCACATTGTTTTTTTTCTAAATCTTGGGCAAAACGAATGGGGGGTTGTGCGGACTGTAAAAAGGCCTGAATCAAATGTCCTCGTGAAGTTGCATATTGTTTCTTATCCTGTCCATCTCGAAAATTAGTGACAATCGCCCAACGTCCTTGCGCAGTTACACCCATCCATGTCCCGCCAGATTGCAAGTCTTGCCCTGCAATAATTGGACTATTTTCCCAGTGATGTAGCTGTGAAGCAGCACGATGATAAAATTCATCTCGATTTGAAATCAAACACAATGGCATATCATCAAAGACTTGCCATGCCAAAGCCACGATACACATATTTTTATTCCATCTCAGATTACTTTAAGTTTACACATTGAATGTACAACATTTTTCATATCTTTCAGCTAAAATCTGTGCAAAACAGAATACAAAGGACAAGGCATGCTGACCTACCCGAATATCGACCCAGTCGCAATCGCATTGGGGCCACTTAAAGTACATTGGTATGGAATCATGTATCTTCTTGCATTTTTATGTGCTTGGGGACTGGCAACTTACCGTGCAAAACAGCGCACCAATTGGAACTCAGAAATGATTTCCGACCTAGTATTCTATGGTGCCTTAGGTGTGGTGCTCGGTGGACGTATTGGGTACGTACTATTTTATGAGTTTGACAAATTTATTGCCGACCCAATCTGGTTATTTAAAGTCTGGACTGGTGGCATGAGTTTTCATGGCGGCTTCCTCGGTGTGATGATCGCGATGCTGTTATGGTGTCATAAATACAAAAAAACTTGGTTTGAAACGCTGGACTTTATCGCACCCTGTGTTCCGACAGGTCTAATGTTTGGTCGTTTTGGTAATTTTATCGGTGGCGAACTTTATGGTCGTCAAGTATCCGATCCAAACTTTGCTTTAGGCATGATTTTCCCGACAGATCCACTACATTTGGTCCGTCATCCATCACAAATTTACCAAGCATTATGTGAAGGCTTATTACTCTTTATTATCTTATGGTGGTTTAGCTCGAAACCTCGTCCTCGTTATGCTGTTTCAGCTATCTTTTTGATCGGTTATGGTTGTGCACGCTTCTTTATGGAATTCTTCCGTGAACCCGATGCAGATCAAGGCTACATTTTATTTGGTTGGATGACCAAAGGTCAGATTTTATCTTTCCCGATGATTTTGATTGGAGTTTGGATGATTTGGTATGCCTACCAAAAGAAAATTTTTGACTGGGGTCCACAGAAAAACACTTAAAAGCCAAACTTCACTTTGAAGCGACAACGAGCGGATGCACAAGCATCCGCTTTTTATCTTTTATTTTCTTATTTTTTAATGACTACGTAACTAAAACTCATCTTTTCAATCAGTTCATTTATACTAAAAGCGTCTTTTAAAAATACACATCCATTATGCTTGAATTCTGGTTTGATCCAAAAACCCCAATCTTGAAAAAGCTATTTTTCTTGATTGTCATCGCCATTGCAACTGTAGTGCTCTATCGTATGCAACCTTTGTCCTATAGCGCGATCTTAATGTTTGTCGCAACAGGTGTGATCTTCCTGATTTGTCGTTATTGTAAAATACATTTTGTGGCACAGAAGCCAACGGGTATTGTGTATCGTGTCCTGACATGGATTCCAATCGCGCTTTTATTGGCATTGATTTTTAAAAATATGAATCAAGGTGAAATTTTAATTCCTGGTTCACAAGGTATTTGCTTTATGGCATTGGCAGTATGTCTATTTTCACCCTTGTCATTACTCCATCAAAACAAACCCACACAAGTCTCTTAAATATGCTCGATTTTTGGTATTCGCAACGTTGTACCCGACAAATAAAATTGATGGTCAGCATTGGGCTGTGTATTGGGATTTATTATTGTTCAAGCATTGTCAAACTCAGTCCATTCTTTGTGGGAATCAGTTTAGCAATAGGCATCATCTTACACCTGCTAAAACAGCTCAGTTTGAAACGTTTACAACATAGCAGCCAAGTCAAAATTTTAAAAACATTAATCATGTTTCTCCCCATTTTAACTTTGACCATCATGGCTTGGTATCTGCCACAGCAAGATCTGATCTACTTGATCTTACAATGTCTTGGCTTTATGACTTTAGGTTTTATTCTCATTGCCAATTATGAAAATCGTGCGAAGCGTATCAATTAAAAAGGAAGATTTCCCGAATAAGCTTCCTTTTTAATTTAGTCTGCACATTTTTATGCTTAAAATGCGCTTGCACGCGTGAAGATTAAACAGGTAAACGATAATATTTATACGTTACATCGCCTTTGTAAACGTCATAACTGCGTTGTTTAAAGTCTGATACCCACTCAGTCCCCGTATAGCCTGCAATATGCCCATAACGGTGTTTAGCGGTGCGATCAATAATATAAATATCACCTTCTTTAGGATGATCAAAAGCAGGTTGAATCTGTTTATAACCAATTTCTTCGAGTGTTCCACCCCAATCTGCCGCAGCGATTGGATGATTGGTAAATTTAGCACCTGCTGTTTGTAATGCAATACGGATACTGCGTGCGCAACGTGCTGAACTGGTACGTGCAGAAATACTGTCTAATTTATTGATGAATTTATCAATATCAATTTGAAATGCATTACTCAACGAAAACTTATTCGCTTGTGCAACTTTCAATTTATTCTGTTGAATAATCGCTGTTGGATTGAAGTCATCTTGCTGAGGGTAAAAAGAACCGCTTTCAAGTTGGAAAATAAACTGGCTCTCAGTATTACTTGCATGTAAATCTGACACGGGTTGAGTATTTAAATCGATAATCATTGCTCAACCTCATCCTTGTTTCTTTGAACCTGTCCTACCATAAAAAAACCAATACACTTATGAAAGAAGCAGTGATACTAGCCATAGATTCTTAAAAAGTGGTTAATGTAAATGTAATAAAATTTGTGAATGTAAATGAGAATAGTTTAAGTTGCTCTTTCTGCGGTTATTTTACAAGATTATTTTTTATATCAATTATGCTTATATATTTATACTTTTTTATGAAATAGAATATTAATGTGAAATATATCACACAATCAATAAGAAACCTATCTCTCGATAGGTCCATGCCATGTCATTAAGAACAATCCCAGTTATACATCACTTTAGAAAAATCGCTTTTCTTCAGGTCATCGGGGTGGATAAAGAAATTGGCAACCCCACAATCTCCCCATAAAATTTCCACATTTTCTTGTCCTGAACTATCCAACTGAAACAGTAAAATATAATCTTTAAAGCGTTCATCATTGCCTCGTGGATCATCCTGTGTAAAGTAAGGATAACCCCCTAGATGGTGCCCACTAGCAGAAAATGCGTCTTCATATGCATCATACAGATCTTCTGCGGCATCATCGTCCATCTCATAAAGATCACAAATCTGCTCAGCAAACCGATAATCAGATATCGAAATATAGCGCTCTTGTGCCTGAAACTGTACAGCATATTGCCCTGTTACAGGGTTCATCTCCTGATCTAAAGTTTGTATTGGAAATGTATGTAACAACTGTGTGTTATCTTGTATCACTTGCTCATGAAAAATCACCCGAAAATTATTTTGATTTTGTGGCTCATCAAAATCTAGCCCCCATAAATCATCTTCAATATCAATAAAAAACTGTAAAATTCCTGTTTTTAGATAAAGATCATTCTCAGGGAGTTCAGCAAAATTAATCTGTGCCAATAAAACCAAAGCTCGACCTTCTGCATTGTGTGGATAGTCCCTAGTTAAAGGAAAATAAGGTTCACCGCCGACTTTGCTTTGCCATAGCGTCAAATCGTCAGCAGGCGTTAAATTCAACGCAATCGCTGACTTTTTTGTTGCTAAAATTTGTGCTTTATAGTGCTGAATAAACTCAGGTATTTCGCTCGAATTGATGTGCATTGTTTTTCTCTCTTGTTATCTCTAGTTAAAATAAATTAGCGTTTAGTATAAACTGAGCGGTTAAGCAAAAATATGACCATCTTGTGCTATAAGACGAGTTGTGTCGTTTAAAAACAGATTTTTTGGAATTGATATGAGAGCGTATTTAGACCTTTTACAACACATCCTCGACAATGGTGGCGACAAGGGCGACCGTACAGGCACAGGAACACGTTCTGTATTTGGTCATCAAATGCGTTTTGACTTGTCCAAAGGTTTTCCACTACTCACGACTAAAAAAGTGCATTTTCGTTCAATTGTGATTGAACTATTATGGTTTTTAAAAGGCGATACCAACGTTCAGTATTTAAAAGACAATAAAGTCTCTATCTGGGATGAATGGTCTACTGCTGAACAAACTGCACGTTTTGGTCGTCCCGAAGGTGAACTCGGCCCTGTATATGGTCATCAATGGCGTAATTTTGGTGCAACAAAGCTTGAAAATGGCTTATATGAAAATGACGGCTTTGATCAAATCAAATGGCTCATTAATGAAATCAAAACCAATCCGAATTCACGCCGTTTGATTGTTTCAGGTTGGAACCCTCAAGAAGCAGGTCAAGTCGCATTACCACCTTGTCATACGTTATTTCAGTTTTTTGTACAAGATGGCAAATTATCTTGTCAGCTTTATCAACGCAGTGCAGATGTATTTTTAGGCGTTCCATTTAATATCGCAAGCTATGCACTACTCACCCATATGATTGCACAAGTCTGTGGTTTAGCTGTGGGAGATTTTGTTTGGACAGGTGGTGATACACATTTATATGCCAACCATTTTGAACAAGCACAGTTACAGTTAACGCGTGAACCCTTGCCACTATGTCAATTAAAGCTCAACCCTGAAATCACAGATATTTTTGATTTTAAATTTGAAGATATTGAAATTGTCGGTTATGAATCTCATCCTGCAATTAAAGCACCTGTTGCGGTTTAATTTTACACACTATTTCTCAATAAAGCCCATTCCCGTTCAAGTACTCCCCTCTCTTTAAACAGAGAGGTTGAGAGGAATTCAAAAACGAGTTCACTATGACATTTAAAAATTTAGAAGTTGTTCATGTTGTTGCTATGGATCAGCAACGCTGTATTGGTAAAGGTAATGATCTTCCTTGGCATATTTCAGCTGACCTAAAACACTTTAAGGAAATCACCCAAGGTGGTGTCGTTGTGATGGGACGTAAAACTCTTGAGTCTATGGGGCGCGCGCTACCTAAACGTGTCAACTGGGTCATTACCCGTGATCCAAACTGGACATTTGAAGGTGTCAAAAGAGCACATAGCATTGAAGCTGCTCTCGCGCTTGCAACTTCCGATGTACTCGCTTCAGAAAAACCGAGTAGCATTTTTATCATTGGGGGTGGTGAAATTTTTAAACAAACGATGCATATTGCTGATCGTTTAGAATTGACGCATGTCGAACTAGATGTACAAGGCGATGCACACTATCCAGAAATCCCGACGGCATTTAAAAAAGTTGCTTCTGAATCACATATTGATGACAAAACAGCTATTGCTTTTGAGTTTGCAACTTATCGAAAATAAGCATCAATTCAAATCATGATTTTGAAATATGCCAGAATTCCAAAAAAAATCTATTTTTCATACATTTGGAATGGGGTTACTCCATTCCATTTTTAGTCTTTTTGTGCTCATTTCTTCTATTTGGCTATGTGGTGTCATTTGGTTTCAAGAACCTTTAGGTATACTATTCAGCCGTGTCCTCATCGCCATTTGGATCATATTTTCCCTCAGTATTTTAGGCATTTATATTCGTCAAAATCTGTTTAGTCGCAATAAAGATATTTTGCTGTATAGCGTCGTTTTTATACTGAGTCTGCTGTGGTATTTTAATATTCCTGCCAAACAAAACCGTGACTGGAATCCTGAAGTAGACCGTTTATTTACCTATCAAAAACAAGGTGATATCGTCACCATTCAGAATATTCGTAATTTTAATTGGAAAACTGAAGACCAATACGATGTGCATTGGGATACACGCCGTTATAATTTAAATCATATTACAGGGGTCAATATCATTACCTCTTATTGGATGGGACCACAAATTGCACATACTTTGGTAAGTTTTGATTTTTCTGATCAAAAACCTTTGGTATTTTCAATTGAAATCCGTAAAGAAAAAACTGAAAGTTTTTCTGCAATCGGGGGCTTTTTCCGTAAATATGAGTTGAGTTTAATTGCCTCAGATGAAAAAGATTTAATTTATACCCGTAGTAATGTACGCAATGAACAAGTGTATTTCTTCCCAATCAATATGCCCAAAGCTGAAATGCGTGCCTTATTTGAAGAATATTTGAGTAAAACCGATGAGTTGGCACAACAAGCAAAATGGTATAACACGCTCACCAGTAATTGTACGACGCTCGTTTTTGACATGATCCAAGCCATTTCACCTAAAGAGTTACCGATAGATTATCGTTTGCTTGCCTCAGGTTATTTACCGAATTATCTCTATGATCTAGGTGCCTTAAATCCACAATGGAATATGCACCAGTGGTATCAACATGCACATGTCAATCCTCGTACAGATCAGTTTAAACATTTTAAATATCAAAGCAGTGAGAACTACTCCCAAGTGATTCGTGAAGGTTTACCGAAAACGGTCACAAAGGGTTCATAATTCAGTAGATTTTTAACGCTTAGATACATTGTCAAGCTAGTGATTTGCATGATTTTTTGTTTATATAGAAGGAGTCTATATTTCTGAGAAAATCATGCTAAAAAATCTGTTATGGATCGGTATTGTATCAACTGCAATCGTTGGCTGTACGACAACAACACAGTCAGTGCAACAACAAGAAAATTTAGCAGTGTTGCAAAATAAAACGTGGGTCATGACCCATATTGGCGCAACCGAATTTGCGAAAAAAGCAGAAACGCCTATGATTCAATTTGGCAGTGACTTACGTGTCAGTGGCTCAGATGGATGTAACCGTATTATGGGCAATTATGCAGTCAAAAATCATCATTTAAACCTCGGTGACATCGCTTCAACAAAAATGTTATGCCCAAACAATCAAGATATTGTTGCAAAATACCATACGGCTTTAAAGAAAGTCATGGGTTATCAAGCGTATGATCAAACTTTAAAACTGTTAGATCAGCATGGCAATGTGGTGTTGCAATACCACACTGCTCCATAAGTTTGAATATATTCAAGCAGCATAAACATCCGCACTATTTAGGTTTTTATGCTGTTTCATTTTTTCTTTTTTGATCTAGAAAATAAAATAGAAGGGAGATCACGATGCAACAGGCATTATTTGGTGGTGGATGTTTTTGGTGTACTGAAGCCGTATTTTTACAACTTAAGGGCGTAGAAAAAGTCGTCAGTGGTTATGCTGGTGGTAATACAACAAATCCGACTTATGAGCAAATCTGCACAGGTACGACTCAACATGCAGAAGTAATTTTAATTGATTTCGATGAGCAGCAAATCAGTTTTAAACAATTACTCAATGTTTTTTTTACCACACATGATCCAACCACACTCAACCGTCAAGGCAATGATATTGGCACACAATATCGTTCAGTGATTTATTATTTTAATGATGAGCAAAAAGCACAAGCTGAAAGCTATATTGCAGAATTAACAGCACAAGATTTAAATATCGTCACCGAACTTTCTCCTGTGCCAACCTTCTACCCTGCAGAAGACTATCACCAAAATTATTACGCCAAAAACCCGTCACAAGGGTATTGCAACTTTGCGATTCCACCCAAACTGATGAAATTACAAAGCCAGTTTAAAGACTTACTCAAAGAGAGTTAATTGCAAACTGAAAAACAAATTATGTTAAAAAATAATAAAGATAAGACATAAAAAAAGCGATCTATCAAGATCGCTTTTTTAAAATTTACACGATATAAAATTTAATTATCACTCATAAAGGCAAGATCGTTCAGTCCGGCTTCACTGGCACGAGACATGACTTGAGCAACAGTATCATAACGAGAATCTTGGTCTGCTCTCAATTGAACCGCAGGTTTTACTGGTTTTGCTGCTTCTTCTTGGAACCGCTTTTCCAATTCAGGCAGACCAATCACCTGATCATTCCAAGCCACTTCACCCTCTTTATTGATGCTAATGGTAATGGCTTCAGGTGGCGGATCCACAATTTCCGCAGTGGTTTTTGGCAAGGTTAATGGTATTGATGGGTTAGCAACGGTTGCAGTCACCAAAAAGATGATCATCAATACCAACATAATGTCGATGAGCGGAATGAGATTCATCTCATTCATGCCAGCATCGTTGTCTTCACCCAACTGAAAAGCCATTAAGCTTGACCTCCAACTAAACTTTTTTGTGTTGCTTGATGTTCAACTTTCGCAGTTGAATCTTGTTGCAACATGGTATCAATCAATAAACCGTGTGCTTGGTCTTGCAATTCATTTGACAATGTACGGTTGAAACGCACACAAATGTTATATGCTAATACCGCAGGAATTGCGACAGCCAAACCCAAACCTGTCATGATTAAAGCTTCACCAACTGGTGTTGCCACTTGTGCTAAGCCTGCTTGACCACTTTTACCGACAGCGACAAGGGCATGGAAGATCCCCCAAACTGTACCAAACAAACCCACAAATGGTGCGATAGAAGCAATAGTTCCTAGAACCGAAACCCCTTTTTCAGCATTTGATTTTTCAACCGAGATTTGGCGTAACAAGGCTTGTTCAGCAACTGCTTTACGTTGATCAAAACCTAAAGGAGCAAGTTTTGCTTTCAGCTGATTGACCGCTTGCGCAAGATGCGCTTGCGCTTGTTGTTTAAGCTGACGTGTACCCATCAAACGTAAAATGAATACTGTCCATGTAGCAATAGACATCGCCAATAACACGAAATACAGTGTCTTACTGACTGCATCTGCATGTTGCCAATAAACTGAAAAGTTCATATTTGAACTCCTGATAAGGTTAGCCGATTAAATTTATTGTCCAGAGGTTTTCAGACTTACAGGTAAATTTGCAATCATTGCACGCCCATCACTTGATGGATTCATCCTTGCAAAACGTACAGCACTGCGTACTTCACGATCAAGACTAGGTAAACCACTTGATTTTAAAACAGTCACATTGGTGATTTTACCCGCAGGATTAATCTCTATACGAACAAGTAAAGATCTACTTTGATTTTTAAGCAAGTCATCATCAAAATCAAATGCAGGTGCTTTTTTCCAAGAGATCTCGCCTGCACTCAACTTACGTGGTTGCTGTGCTTCTTGTTGGCGACGTTGTTGCTCTTGCTGTTGTCTTAACTGCTCTTGACGTTGTTGCTCTTGCTGTTGTCTTAACTGATCTTGACGTTGCTGCTCTTGGCGTTGTTGTTCCTGACGCTGTTGCTCTAAACGTTGCTGCTCTTGACGTTGTTGCTCTTGCTGACGCTGCTCTTGCTCACGTTTAATTTTTTCTTGATCAATCTTGGGTTCTTCCTGTTGAATGGCTTTCTTTTCCACTACAGGTTTTTTCTGGGTAATCAATTTTGGTTTTTCCACGGGCGGTGGCGGTGCTTTTTTCTCAACCACAGGCTTCGGTTCAACCTTCGGCTTGACAGGAGGTGGAGGGGGTGGAATCACCTGTTCTTCTTTGATTTTAACAAATTTTACTTGAATCGGTTTTTTCTCGATGGGTTTTAACTCAGGTGTTTTTAGATGACTCAATGCCCATAATGCCCCCATGTGTCCCACAAGAACGGCAATTACAGCAGCAATGACCTTTTTCTTCATTGGGTTGGGTGCCTGCATGTTAGAAGTGGAAGATTGACTCATACGAATCTAAATACCTAAATCTGAGAAAATCTATATACAAGATAGCTTGTTTAGATTGAACTCATCGGATAGAACAATGAAAGTGCGCCAATAATAAATGAGAAGTGTTTTCATTTGCAACTACTTTTTGGTTGCTTTTAAGCGTTTTATCAAGCAAAAATGTAAAAAAGGATGCACTATGGCATCCTCTCTTGACATCAAAAATCTATATATTATTGAAATACAACTGTTTTGTTCCCATCAACAATAATACGATCTTCTAAATGCCATTTTACTGCACGTGCAAGCACATTACGTTCTACATCTTGTCCAAGTTCACGTAATTGTTCCACCGTAAAATCATGGCTTACACGTTCTACATCTTGTTCAATGATCGGACCTTGGTCTAAATCTGCCGTGACGTAGTGTGCCGTCGCACCAATCAATTTCACCCCTTTCTCATGGGCTTGTTTGTATGGATTTGCTCCGACAAAGGCAGGTAGGAATGAATGGTGAATATTAATGATTTTCATTTCCCATTTTTGTACAAATTCTTCATCCAAAATTTGCATATAACGCGCCAAGATCAATAAATCATTGCCTTGCATCATTTCATCAATTTGTGCATAGGCTTCACGTTTATTTTCTTTATTTACAGGCACGACATGGAATGGAATACCAAAATTTTCCACAGCTTCTCTTAAATCAGGATGATTTGACACAACTTGGGTAATTTCACACGGTAAACCGCCACGCGCATGACGCCATAACAGCTCAAGTAAAGCATGGTCAACTTTTGATACTAAAATCCCCACTTTTTTCAAATCACTGACCAAAGCTAGACGCCAATGCATGCTATAACGCTCTGCTACATTCGTAGCAAACGTCTGTAGCAAAGTTTCACGACGGCTTTGTAGATTTTCTAACTCGAACTCAACACGCATAAAATAACGCCCGCCCTGAGCTTCTGTTGCATATTGATCAAGCGCAGTAATATTTGCTCCTTGATGATACAAAAAGCTCGATACAGCTTGCACAATTCCTGGCTTATCTTCACAAGTAATCAGGAGACGTGCTGTGTTGGCAGTAGTCATGTTCATGTTAATTGATATCACTTATACGTTAATTTGAAAACAGCCGAATATTCTAACGCTTTTTACACAGCTTTCAATCATCGAACGCAATTCAATCATGTTTTAAAGTCGATAAACTCGCAAATAACTCAGAAGAACCAAAACTTTCAAGCAAGCGCTCATAAGTCTCACGACTCTCTCCACGCAAATAAGGACCTTCTAAGAACACCATTTGACGCAAAGCTTGCCACATCCATTTTTCATCTAAATGATTAGAATCACTTAAATGTCCTGACATGTATAAAAAATTTGTCCAATTGGTTAATACAATCCAAATATTAATAATCAACGCTTCAATTTCAGAAGCCGTCATTTGCATCAAACCCGCTTCAACAAAAGCATGATAAATTTTTTGCCCTTGTTGCATGACCTTACCTGCGAAACGTGGATAAATTTTTCTAAAGTCAGCATTATTTTCAATCAAATGATAAACATCTCGATGCAAAAAACGATATTCCCAAAGTTGACTACTCAACACTTGGAAATAACGGATTTTATCGTTTGCGTTGACTGTCCGGTCATCAGGCAATGCCAACATCTCTAAGGTTTCTTTTTGATAGCGCTCCATCAACTCTTTGATGATTTCTTGTTTGTTGCGAAAATGATAATACAAATTACCCGGACTGATCCCAAGCTCAGCAGCAATATGATTCGTGGTAATTGAACGTTCGCCACGCTCATTAAAAAGTTGCAAGCTAATCTGCAAAATTCGATCTTTGGTTTTTACCGTTTTAGTATGCGACATCCTAATACCATATTTCAGTGTTAGCTTAGGCTAACATATAAAGTAACTTGACTAATTAGAGCTTTTACTCTAAAAATTATCATAAATCAGCTCCTCTCTAAAGGTGTTCGAGATGAACAGTCAAACAAAAACAAATTCAATGACTTCTTATACCCCTGAAGTTCAACATTTACATGATACGCTTACTCAGCAAAAGCAAGCATATCAACGTTATCCAGTACCTACTGCAAAAGAGCGTATTGAGCGTTTAGCACGCCTTAAAAAAGTGTTACTAAAATATCAAGATCAACTTGCAGAAGCAATTAATCAAGATTATGGTAATCGCTCTATCACCGAAACAAAAATTGGTGAGCTCATCACTTGTTTAGAACAAATCAAATATTATAGTAAAAATATTAGTACATGGATGAAACCATCTAAACGCCATGTGGGTATCATGCATCAACCATCTAAAGCATGGGTACAATATCAACCACTTGGCGTGGTTGGCATCATTACACCGTGGAATTATCCATTGCTACTTTCTGTCGGCCCACTGATCTGCGCATTAGCCGCAGGTAACCATGCCATGATCAAAATCTCAAGTTCATCAATGAACCTGGGTTATGTCTTAGAAAATGCTCTTGCTGAAGCTTTTCCACGTGAACTTGTTGCTGTCATTACTGGTGGCGGTGTAATTTCTGATGCTTTTAGTCATTTGGCTTTTGACAAAATAATTTTCACAGGCTCAACCAATGTGGGTAAAACCGTCATGGCGGCTGCCTCAGAGAATTTAGTCCCTGTGATCTTAGAGCTTGGTGGTAAATCCCCTGCAATTGTGCATCCATCAACTGAAATCAAAGATGTCGCACAACGTTTAGCCTTTGGTAAATTATGGAATGCGGGGCAAACTTGTGTTGCACCAGACCATTTATTCTTACCGAAAGGCAAAACTGCTGAATTTGTAGAGCATTATAAAACGATCGTGACAGGCATGTATCCAAACATTGCCAACAATCAAGATTACACCTCGATGATTAATGATAAGCAATATAGACGTGTACTAGGCTATTTAGAGGATGCACAAGCTCAAGGTGCTGAACTGATTGAAATCAATCCTAAAAATGAAGATTTAACGCAAGCACGTAAGATTGCACCTACTTTAGTCACAGGTGTCACGACAGAAATGGACATCATGAAAAATGAAATCTTTGGTCCAGTATTGCCAATCATGGAATATGATCAAATCGATGATGTCATCGACTTTATTAATAGCCGTCCACGTCCACTTGCATTATACTATTTTGACTTTGACGATGCGCGAGCACAGTATGTCGCTCAGCGTACCCATTCAGGGCACTTCGGTCAAAATGCGTTATTAACCCATGTCGCGCAAGACGACCTACCGTTCGGAGGCGTTGGTGCATCAGGTATGGGGAAATATCACGGTCCAGAAGGTTTTTTCAGTTTATCGCATGAACGCTCTATGATGTCGATGCCAAAACTCTTTAGCATAAAATTCATTCTACCGCCATTTGGTGGTGCTGTTCATAAAATTTTAGAGAAAACTTTTATCCGCTAAATGATCAAGGCATGATCTATCGTCAAAGATCATGCAGTGTTTTCATCGATTCCGCTTGTCTTTTAAGCGGAATTTTGGTATAAAACGCCCCTTGAAAGAATTCAATCCGTTTTATTTTGACTGGCCATACAGATTTGCTGTTGGCTAAATCAATGGAGTTACACCATGTCTAAGGTTTGCCAAGTTACCGGCAAGCGTCCAGTCGTTGGTAACAACGTCTCACACGCCAACAACAAAACTAAACGCCGGTTCGAGCCGAACCTGCACCACCACCGTTTCTGGTTAGAAAGCGAAAAACGTTTCGTACGTCTTCGTCTAACTACTAAAGGTATGCGTATTATCGACAAATTGGGCATCGAAAAGGTTGTTGCTGACCTACGTGCTCAAGGTCAAAAGATCTAAGGAGTCTGAACCATGCGTGATAAAATTCGCCTAGTTTCTACTGCTGGTACAGGTTATTTCTATACCACAACTAAGAACAAACGTACTATGCCGGAAAAAATGGAAATCAAAAAATTTGATCCAAAAATCCGTCAACACGTAATTTTCAAAGAAGCTAAAATTAAATAATTTTAGTTTTCTAAAAAAACACGGCCCTTTTGGGTCGTTTTTTTTGCTTTTTTTTTATGCAAATTGTTAAAATCCTCACAGTTTTTTATTTTGGCACCCTTTGTGCTTAGTCTGTACATTGGCGTTGTCCTATAACTTTCCCCACCAATTAAGGAGTGTTGAGTGCCACATGATGTAGATTTGATTATTTTACTTGCAGTTGGTTTTGGTATAGCGCTCATTTTCGGCTATATCGCTGCTCGTTTGCGTTTACCTCCGTTGATCGGCTATTTGATTGCCGGAATTATTATTAGTCCAAATACTCCAGGAATCGTCGGAGATATTACCCTTGCCAATCAGCTTGCAGAACTCGGCGTCATGTTCCTGATGTTTGGCGTAGGTATGCATTTTTCTTTAAATGATTTAATTCAAGTTCGACGTATTGCACTGCCCGGTGCGATTTTACAAATTACCGTTGCCACGCTCTTGGGCATGATCGTGTCACATTTTTGGGGATGGAGTTGGGGTTCCTCCTTAGTATTCGGTTTAAGTTTATCCTGTGCCAGTACGGTTGTTCTCCTCAAAGCACTGGGTGATAAAGGCTTACTCAACTCCGTCAATGGTAAAATTGCGGTTGGGTGGCTCTTGGTCGAAGACCTTGTGATGGTGTTAGTTCTGGTCTTATTGCCTGCAACAGCAGTTTTACTCGGGGGACAAGCACTTGCAGGACATGACAGCAATGAAAATATTTGGCTGACCTTAGGCATTACCTTACTCAAGGTATCTGGCTTTATTGCCTTTATGCTTATTATTGGTAAGCGCCTTGTACCAATGATCATGCAATATGTCGCTCGTTTAGGCTCTAGAGAGCTTTTCACCCTGACTGTGGTGGCAGCAGCCGTCTCCATTGCATACGGCTCATATGCTATCTTTGGCGTCTCTATGGCGCTCGGTGCATTCTTTGCGGGAATGGTTGTTAAAGAATCTGACTTTAGCCATCGTGCAGAAGAAGAAACGCTGCCTTTAAGAGAAATTTTCTCGATTTTATTCTTTGTGTCAGTGGGTATGTTGTTTGACCCAAGAATCATTATTGAACAACCTTTACATATTTTAGCGGTGATCGCCATCATTATGATTGGTAAGACTTTGGCTGCTATGGCACTCGTCTTATTTTTCCGTTATCCATTGAATACTGCATTAACTGTAGGTGCAAGTTTGGCACAAATCGGGGAATTTTCTTTTATCCTTGCGACATTAGGCTTGTCTTTAGGTTTGCTTACACCTGAAGCACAAAACTTAATTTTAGCGGGTGCTTTATTCTCCATCACACTCAATTCATTTTTATTCTCAGCCATTGAACCTGTACAAAATTGGATTCGTGAACGTTCACATTTGGCACGTTTACTTGAACGTAGCGGCGATCCATTGGCCATGCTTCCTGATGAAGTGGATCAAGACTATCTGCGTGATCAAGTCGTTATCGTTGGGCATGGTGAAGTTGGACGACGTATTACTAAAACGTTAATGGATGATGGCATCAAAGTCGTCATTGCTGAAGAAAATCGTGAGATTGTGGAAAATCTGCGTGAAAAAGGCATTGCTGCGGTTTCTGGTCATGCCACAGAAGCTGGTGTGTTGATTCAAGCACATATTCAACATGCACGGCTCTTGGTGCTCTCTCCGATGGATATTTTAGATATTCATAAAATTGTTGATACAGCAAAATTATTGAATCCGCAAATTCAAGTTTTGGTCTGTGCTGAAAGTAAAGAAGAGGCCGAAGTGATTCGCCAAGATCAAATTGGAGAAGTATATTATGCCAAAGAGGAAATGGCGAAAAATATGAGCAATCATATTTTAAATCAGATCCAAATTGCGCATCATCACGAACCAACACATTGATTCATTGAAAATTTTCAACAGACTATCAAATAGGGTAGTCTGTTTTGTTTGATTAAAATCATGCTAAAAAAAGTCACATACGTTATAACTTTATAAAATGCATTTTACTCTGCACACTTGAACGATAAATGTAATTTAAATATAAAAGATCAATAAGAGGACAATATGTTTTTATTTTATTTTGGGCTACTCATTCTCGTGATTGCTTCGATTGGCTTTCTCATCGCTGCATTCAAAGAAAGCATTTGGTGGGGCTTAGGCTGTTTATTGCTTTCTCCAGTTTCTCTGATTTTTCTCATCATGCATTGGCATCAAGCGAAAAACCCATTTTTTCTACAACTGATTGGCTTAGCCATTATGTGTGTAGGTGGATCCTTTTTTGCACCACAGCCACTAGCAACGCACTAGCCCTTGAAAATGTACGTATAAAAAAACGCACTTCACAGTGCGTTTTTATGAAATTTTTTCATTTAACTCATATATTTCGGCTGCTCATCAAGCACCTCAGCATTCAATTGATTCACTTGATTTTCCATCAAAGCGTACAATGCTGCTTGAATCATGTGTTGAGCAACAATAGGGGTTTGTTCACCAAGCAAAGCTTTCACTTGTTCATTAAACTGAATAGTAACCAGTGGCTCTTGTTCTGAGCCTGCATTACGTAGCGCCAACTCTCCACTTTCAAGTTGTACTAACTCTAAAATCGCTTCTTGATTCCCAAATAACTCTTTTAACTGTTCAATAGACATATCAATCACCCTCCATGCTCAACATGGGGCAAAATACTGTATGTACTTTGCATCTTGTAGATATTGGTATATTGTCATTCAATTGATGAATTTCAAGTGAATTCAAGTAAAAAGATCAGAATTCCACCATTTCATTACGAAAACCATCAATCAGTTGGGTTAAATCACGATGCCACTCTCTTAAAATTTTGGTGTCAGGTAACCATGCTTGTGGGGTTTGTGTTACTTTAATAATTAAATTGGATGAGGTTTCATCTTCAGGTTCTGGTGCGCTTGGCTCAGGTGCATACTGACATGAGCGATAAGCACGTTTTAATTCTGCAATGAATCCACTTTTGGCTAATTGTTGCATCACCACCACTTCTGGTGACACTTGTCCTTTTTCTGCCATCAGTTCTTCGATTGATTTAAGCGTCGGTGCAAAATCATTGAGACGATAGTAACGGACTAATTCCTGTAAAAATGCCAAAACAGCACCATGTAAATGAAAGACTGCTGCTTCACGCTGTGCCTGTGCTTGTTGTACATTTTCAGATTGTTCTGCTTGCATACATGAAAGTCGAGCAAAATACAGTTTTTGATTGGTGCGGTCTGCATGAAAGCGAGCAACTCGTGACATGATTTTATTTCCTAAATTTTGGCAGCATTTATCTGACTAAGATTAAACTTTCTTAGTATCAATGCACAACAAAATTTATAAATGATCCGTATCAATACAATAGATTTTACGCTTTGCAGGTACATCAAATGGCTGTGAAATAGGACGGACATTATTGATGACCCATGCCCAATAACCTTCCGCCCAGTAGCTTGCACAGGCTGCGTCAAATTCGTCTGCTCGCCAACGATGCACTGATTCAATATCAACGATAGCAACTGCTCTTCCCATTTCCTCAGGATATTCAGATGTTAGAAATTGAGTATTTTCAACAATGACCAAGTCATGCAGAGGTAATTCTTTAGGCGTCCAAGAGCGTATTTCTAACGTTTTTAAACCTTGAGCAATTTTGCTTGCGCTGGGTGCAACAATAGATAAAGCAGGATATGTTTTGGTCATGCATAAGTTCCATCAACTATTTTCAAGCAATAAAAAAGGAGCAAATCAATGCTCCCTCTTCACTGTATAAAATTAAGGTTTAGGCTTTTCTTCCGCAGCTTTCACACGAATCCCCATACCTTTCACTTTAAGGGTGTTTAAACCTTTAATGGCTTTGATCGCTTCACGCCCACTTGGCATTTCAATAAAACCAAAACCTTTAGATTTTTTGGTTTCAGCATCCATCACCACCACAGCTGAATCTACTGCACCATAAGGCTTAAACAGTTCAAGTAATTCTGCTTCAGTTACTGAACGCTCTAAATTACGCACTAAAATTTTCATGATCAAACCTTCATTATCTTCACTATAGTTTAATCTAAATCAATACCAAAATCTAAATGAATCGCCTTTCGTTCGATCAAGGCACTTTTCACCGTTTGTTCACGTTGACGATAATGTGTTTCAGTGATGCATAAATTGCGTGTTAAATCATTTAGAAAATAGCTTTCTACTTTACGTCCTTGTTCATCAATTTGGCTCTGTGTCCAGAAACTTAAATTTTGTTTGGTCAAAATCAGTTCATTTTTTGCACGAGTCAATGCCACATAAAGCACACGACGTTCTTCTTCAACTTCATCAAAATCCCCTTGTGCACGGGCATGTGGATATTGCCCTGCTGACACATTAGCAACATAACAGACTTTTTGTTCTGTCCCTTTTGCAGAATGAATGGTAATGAGCGTAACAACATCATCGTGTGACTGACGCTCAATTTCGGAAATAGAGATAGGATCGAGTACATATTCTTCTAAAAATTCACTGAGTTGAGAATGCTTAGACGCCAACTGTTTCACCAAATCAAAATCACCTACGCGTTTATGCCAGTCTTTTTTGGCATAGTTTTCTTCAAGTTGATTAATGATCGCTTCGACGCCCAATTTGACACAGGCTTCAACTTCGGTTTTTAGCACGGACATTTGCTTTATGATCAGCAAAGTATTTTCAGGAATACGTCCAAACTTTTCCAATTTTTCAGCAATTTTGTCCAGATCTGGATCGGTTAAAAGTTGCTGTGCGAGTTTACTTGCACCGACATCACCGACACCATTCCACAGCGTCAAGAATCGCATCCATGCAATATCATCCAAAGGATTAGCAATCACACGCAGTAAACTGAGTAAATCTTTCACATGTGCAGTTTCGAGCAGCTTCATGCCACCAATAAAACGATACGGCACATTGGCTTGGATAAATGCTGCTTCAATATGACGAGCCGCAAAAGCTGAGCGTACCAAAACCATATGATCATTCCACGCTGTGGCTTCAAGTAAATGACGCTCTTTAATATCAATGGCGATCCATTTTGCCTCATCAAACTCATTTGGAAAAACATGCATGCGTGGTTTGATGCCATCACCCCGATAAGCTTCGAGTTTTTTATCATATTTAATGGCACTTTGATCGAGCAACCAATTGGATAAGTCTAAAATTTCTTGGGTTGAACGATAGTTTTTTTCGAGTTTAAAAATCTGTGCATCAGGCACACGTTCTTTGAAATGGTGAATATTTTCAAAATCTGCGCCACGGAAACCATAAATTGACTGTGCATCATCCCCTACACAAAACAATGAAGTTTTGTCTTTGAGTGGTTCTAGAATTGCCCATTGCAGTGGATTTGTATCTTGCATTTCATCCACCAACATATGCTGACACAAGCTTGCAACATAATCGGTCAAACCTTCGGATTGCGCCAAGCCTGAAGCCACCACTGCCAAAATATCATCATAATCGAGAAAATGACGTGCCTGTTTACGTGTCTCGTACTCTTTCATGATCTCAGCAATTTGATCTTTATATTCTAAAAACTCAGGCAATTGCTTTTCTAAAGCCAAACTGAGTTTTTGACGAGTATTTCGGGCAAATGAATATAGATCACAGAGTTGTTGCGGTTTGGGTAAGGCATTTGGATTCTTTTTATCGTCTTTGCCCCGAATCAAGCGGAACAACATGAGTTGATCATCACGATCAATAATGGAGAATTGTTCCAATCCAAATGCTTTCGGTACACGGCGCAGCAGGTACATACAAAATGTATGAAAGGTTGATGCACGCAGACCTTTAGCAGCATCACCTAAGGCAAGTTCCACACGAGCGACTATTTCACTTGCTGAACGGCGGGTAAAGGTCAAAATCTGAATTTGATTGGCAGGCACACCTTGATCTATAAGATAAGCTGCACGTGCCACGATGGTTTTGGTTTTGCCACAACCTGCCCCTGCAAGGACTAGACTGTGTTTGCTTTCAGTCGTAGCTGCTTGTTTTTGCTGAGGGTTTAATTCGTTGATCAGGTTGGTTAAACTCATGGGTACTCATCGTTTTGTGGATGGTGAGTAGTTTAACAGAGCTATAGATAAATTATGTGTCTTTGACTTAGAATCAAGTCTGATAATGTCGTATCAGCACCTCATAAAAATGAAGAAAAATACCATTTACCAGATTTTTAATTTTCAGACTGAAGGTAATTGCTTTTACCAACTCATTCGAACAGAAGGTTTTGATAAAGAAAAAGGGATTAAATTCAACCCTTTCATAAAAGAAGAATACGATTATAAAAGCGAAGTCGTCATGTATCCTCATGATGACTTTGATATTTATCCAAGTTTTGACTTGATTCGTTTCCACAAGATACGTTGTTTAATTCGGATCTACTCATTACGGCTTGGGGAGAGTTATATCCTAGATCATCAATTTCTGTATGTTGATGCCTTAGATATTTTAAATCGTTTTGGCAATGAACAATTTCATACCGTGAGGAAATTATTGCTCGAAAAATATGGGAAAAAGCCAGAATATTATTGGGAAAATGAGTGATTTTAATGATCTAATCTATTAGCTCCAATAAAATAAAATTTTGTATATACAATAGATAAAACTCATAACCATAAAAATCAAAATAGCAATTTTAAAATTGAATTTATTTTTTCTTACGGCTTGATCTTTCTTTTCTGATCCTTTCATTTGGGAATAGCTCAGCCAAATAATTCCTATACTTAAAAAGAAAGCGATCAATAAATATGGAAATGCATAAAGCCCATTCAGATTAGCAGCACTTAACATGGATTTTAACTCTCATTATTTTAATATTCTATGATTCTAAATTTAAAATCAAATACGATCTTTTATCAACCTCACCACATTTCCACATGTTCTTTCCAAATTTCTCTCACCATTTTTTAGTGCAGTTTGCAGATCATATGCACCATCAACTATCCCGAAAATAGCAGTAAAACCTTCATTATATAGTTCTTCAACACCTTCACCGACATAGCCTGCAAACGCAATCACAGGCTTATTTAAACGCTTCGCCACTTGCGCCACACCAAACGGGGTTTTGCCAAATTTGGTTTGAAAATCAATCCCACCTTCACCTGTAAAGACATAATCCGCTTGCACAATTTTTTCAGCAAGTTGCGTTTCTTCAATCACGATTTCCACACCTGAACGGATGGTTGCCCCTGCAAATGCCATTAAGCCAAAACCCAACCCACCTGCTGCACCTGCACCTTGAACATGAGCAAAATCCAAACCAAGTTGCTTTTTCACCAAATCGGCAAAATAACTTAGATTTTGATCCAAAATCTTGACCATTTCAGAGCTTGCGCCTTTCTGAGGTGCAAAGACATAAGATGCGCCACTTTCTCCACACAATGGATTATTCACATCACTCGCAATAATGATTTCAGTCTGTTTTAAACGAGTATCTAGTTGTGAAAGATCAATACCTTGGATTTGATTAAGCTGACCACCACCCACCGCAACAGGCTGACCATTTACATCCAAAAACCTTGCACCCAACGCCTGTGCCATACCTGTACCCGAATCATTGGTGACGCTCCCACCTAAACCAATAATAATTTTGGAAACCCCAAAATCCAATGCAGCCTTAATCATTTCCCCTGTGCCCAAAGTTGAAGTGAGCATCGGATTTCGTTGTGATTGTTCAAGCAGATGAATGCCGTTGGCAAGTGCCATTTCAATCACTGCAGTTTGGTCATGTTCAATCAAGCCAAAATAGCTTTTCACTTTTTGATGAATCAGCGGTCCTGAAACCTCAATTTCGACTTTTCGCCCCTTCCTCGCAGAAATAAGCGCATCGACTGTGCCCTCACCACCATCCGCCATAGGCACATGTATGAAAGTGGCATCGGGTATGACTTTTTCAATACCACGTTGCATCGCTAAACATGCTTGTTCAGCTGTCATACTTTCTTTAAATGAGTCAGGAGCAAGGAGAAAGGTTTTAAACATTAGATTCTTTGTGTAACTTTTATAGATATTTATTGCAGAATAACACAAGTAATCACACTAAAAAGAGCGCACGAAGCGCTCTTTTACAAATGAACTTTTCAATGACTCGCAGGTGGAATCTTTTTAATTGCTGCTGCAAAAGTTAGATAATTCACCCCTTGAAATAGAATATCCACCCCTAAAAATAACCCTAGCACCCAAAATGGTGAATCAGGAGAAGCCAAAATAATCGCACCTGTAACTAAAGTTAAAATCCCTGAAAAGAGTGTCCACCCCCAACCAGACATAGGTTTGAGCATAAAGGCATTAAAAATACGAATAAAACCACCAATTAACAAAGCAATTGCAAGTAAATTCGTCAACACTACAGCAGCTTTGATTGGTGAGTTAAACGCATAATAACCTGCGATCAAATATAAAATACCAAACAATGCCCACAGCCATCTAAAGCCACCATCAAATATTTTGAATGCTGCAATTAAGTGAATCACGCCACCGATCATCATCAGCACACCAAAAAGTAAAACAACAGTCAGTGTAGCCATACTTAAAGAAGCAAGTAAAACTAAGCCAAAAATGACCAATAATGCTCCCAATAACAAATACCATTTCCGATTTTCATGCAATTGATGACGGACAATATCATTTCCCACTGTACGCATAGTTCTTCTCGTAGTTGTTATAAAGACTCATTTTATTGTTGAACAAGAAGTTAAATTTGTCTGTATAAAATCTGCATCTTGAGCGAGAACAAAGCATCGCTTTGTTCGAAGCGCAAGACAAACGTAGTGATAAAAAATGCATCGCTTTGTTCGAAACGCAAGACTAGCGTAGCAATAAAAAAATGCATTGCTTTATTCGAAGTGCAAGACAAACATAGTGATAAAAGTAAAAGCTTATCCAGAATTGAAGATAAATGAATAATCTTTACTTAACCCAGCCTATTTCCTGAGCGGTTAAATCACTGATCATGGTATCTTCTAAATTATCAGGGGTTTTGCTTTTCGTTGCGCTCAATGGAATATAGCCACCCATGATTTCAGCATATTGTTGCGGATATCTTGGATTTTGCTCAGGATGTGCATATCCCAATGGAAAAATCGGCTGTCCTGTGTTCAGGTCATATTTATCCTTTGCACCAAAGGTATGTAAGAGTTCATGTACTAAAACGACTTTATTGCTTTCACTCTGCTTTTTAGAAGCAAATAAATTGACTGAACCAATACGACCTTTTTCAAGTGCTGTTGAGTGTTTTAGAATATGTATATTTTGAGGATCATAATAATTTAAATAAAGTGTGACAGCAGGTGCGCCATCACCATTTTCATGTTGTTTCCAAGCATAAAACCTAAACTTTAGACTCCATAGAATACTATTGAGCAGACTTGGATTTTCTGGAACTTTAGGGGGAATATTTTTAAGTTCTCGTCCGAGTTGGAAATAGACTTGAATGGGCTGTCCACGAAATTGTTTTGACTGTTGCATTAAATATAGTTTTGATTCATCTAAATCATCAATCGAAAGCTGCTGAATATAGTGCTCTGTTGCCGTTTGCCCATCCGCATTAATTGGATGAAGTAACACGATAATGGGTTTAGTCCAATCTTGATTCATATCACGCCAAGCATTCACGGCGACAATCAATAAAATGAGTAATAAAATTACAACTCGGATTTTTTTCCACATTTTCAGCACCAATCATTATCGCTTTTATTTGCGATCATCAATCTTTTGTTTTAATAACCATTCTTCAATTTTTTCCACCTGTATTTGAATTTCAGTTTCCAAGTGAGGAGAATTTTCAAATGTCCAGCTTTCATCACACTAATCGCAAGCATTCCAAAGGCTACCCAACCATTCTGGGTAATCAGCAATATTTTCAGGTAACCCCCGTGAAGCACTTAAAAAAGCCACCTCAATGTCCATGATTAGATTGCATATAGATAATGGTAGTATTTGATTATCTAAATACTCTTTCAATTTTCCTAATCAATATTTAGCTGTATATATTTCAGCTAAAACACTGCTTTGAGTAAAGTTTGAATCTATCTTTTTAACTAATTCAACTAATAAATTCTCACTATCATTTAAATTAGAATCTAAAAGCGCAAAATATTATTTATCCAATGTAATATTTTGATTTTCAATATATTCACTTACCCACTGATTAATCTGTTGAGCATTCACCCGATCAAACCACAACACTATAAGCATTTCTATTGCAGTTTTCATATTACTATTCTCTTAGTTAAAAAATACTTAACTCAAATAATTTTTTACTTAATTTCCAAAATCATATAAAAAATGCCCACCAAAGTGAGCATTTTCTTGAAAAATTTTAATAAAATTAAAAATTAAGCTTCAACCCATTTTCCATCTTGATAAACCAATGACCATTTGGTTTGTTTACCTTCAGGCGTTTCAGAACCAATATATTGCGCTTGGTTTTTACGGCTAAATTTCACCAAAGTTGGATGACCATCTGGATCTTGATCAGGTGCTTGTAAGATAAATTGGTACTTTGGATCAATCTGATCTGCAACTGTACGCAACTCAGCAACTTTAGGTGCACGTGTTTCACGAACTTTCGGGAACTTACTTGCGGCTAAGAACAGACCCGCCGCACCATCACGTAATACAAAATAATCATCATGTTTGGTTGAGCGTAAATGTTCCATTTTGATCGGGTCTACACGCGGCGGCGCAGGTTGACCATTTTTTAACATTTTGCGGGTATTGTCACAGCTTGTACATGCGAAATAAGGACCAAAGCGTCCCGTTTTCAGCTGCATTTCGCCATCACATTTATCACAAGGAATAGTTGGCCCATCATATCCTTTGATTTTGAACTCACCTTCTTCGAGTTCATAACCATTACAATCAGGGTTATTACCACAAATATGTAGCTTACGACCACCGTCAATGACATAACTATCCATGGCCGTACC
Source organism: Acinetobacter sp. 251-1 (assembly GCF_030329305.1). Classification (NCBI taxonomy): domain Bacteria; kingdom Pseudomonadati; phylum Pseudomonadota; class Gammaproteobacteria; order Moraxellales; family Moraxellaceae; genus Acinetobacter; species Acinetobacter sp. 251-1. Next base: position 183,263 of record NZ_JACANS010000003.1, read on the forward strand.
GCAAATTGGGCAGCGTTTTTTCGACATCAAATCTGCAGTTTCAGCACCGTCATCGTCCGACAATGCAGCAAGTGACTCGACTGGGGTTAAATTCAATGTCCCTTTGCAACGCTCTTTCGGTGGTAAGTTATAACCAGAACAGCCAAGGAATACACCTGTTGTCCCTGTACGAATCTGCATTGGGCGTTCACATTCTTTACAATGTACTGCCTCAACTTCAACAGGAAGATTACGGCGCATGCCATTTTCACCCTGTGCAGTCGTCAAACGTTTCTTAAAATCGCCATAGAAACTGTCGAGTAACTCTTTCCAATTACGCTCACCATCGGCAACTTTGTCCAGTTGACCTTCAAGATCAGCAGTAAAAGCATAATTCATTAGATTGTTAAAACTTTCGTCCAAACGATCTGTAACGATTTCACCCATTTTCTCAGCATAAAGGCGGCGATTGTCGAGTTTGACATAACCACGATCTTGAATCGTTGAAATAATCGCGGCATAAGTCGAAGGACGACCAATGCCTTTTTTCTCAAGCTCTTTCACCAAAGATGCTTCGGTAAAACGTGCAGGTGGTTTAGTAAAATGTTGTGATGGATCAAGTTTTTCTAACTTGAGAATTTCACCCACTTTCACCGCAGGAAGTAATACATCATCATCTGATTTATTTTGACCACGAACTTTGGTAAAACCATCAAAAACTAAAGTACGACCTTTGGCTTTAAGTTCTACCCCATTGGCATCGACTAAAATAGTTGATGATAAATATTCTGCTGGGGTCATTTGACATGCGACAAATTGACGCCAAATCAAATCATATAAACGCTGTGCATCACGTTCCGCGCCTGCGAGTTGATCACCTTTTAGTGCCACATTCGATGGACGAATTGCTTCATGGGCTTCTTGTGCACCTGCTTTATTGCCATAACGATTTGGCTTTGCCGGCAAGTATTTCGTACCAAACTCAGCTTCGATATGTGTACGAACCATATTCACTGCGTCATCACTCAAGAATGTTGAGTCAGTACGCATATAGGTGATGTAACCTGCTTCATACAAACGCTGTGCAAGCATCATGGTTTTCTTTACAGAAAAGCCGAGACGTGTACTTGCGGCTTGTTGGAGCGTCGAGGTGATATATGGTGCGCTTGGATTGACCTTCGTTGGTTTATCTTCACGGGCTGAAACTTTATATTCAGCATTATTTAAAATTTTTAATAAAGCATCAGTTTGGGCTTTATTTTGCAATTTTAAAGTTTTACCACCTTGCTTGACAGCTTCTAAGCGAATGTCATCTTTGTGAGATTTGGTATCTGCAAACACTTGCCAATATTCTTCAGGAATAAAAGCACGAATTTCACGTTCACGCTCGACCACCAGTTTCACTGCCACAGACTGTACTCGTCCTGCTGACAAACCACGGGCAATTTTTTCCCATAGCAATGGTGACACCATAAAGCCCACCACACGATCTAAGAAACGGCGGGCTTGTTGTGCATTCACTCGGTTTAAATCAAGGCGTGTCGGCTGTTTAAACGCATCCTGGATCGCATTTTTGGTAATCTCATTAAAAACAACACGATGGTAACGACTATCGTCCCCCCCGATCACTTCACGTAAATGCCAAGCAATCGCTTCCCCTTCTCTATCCAAATCCGTTGCGAGATAGATTTCGTCAGCATCTTTAGCGAGTTTTTTCAGTTCAGCAACAACATGCTCTTTGCCTGGAAGCACTTCATACTGCGCTTTCCAGTCATGCTCTGGGTCAACGCCCATGCGGTTGACCAATGCCGTTTGTGCTTTTTCAGCCTTCTGTGCATCTGTCAATTTGGCACGCGTTACAGGTTTTTTTTCTGTCGTTTTACTTGAACCACCTGTCGGTAAATCACGCACGTGACCTACAGATGACTTTACAATGTAATCTGAACCTAAGTACTTATTAATGGTTTTCGCTTTTGCAGGCGACTCCACAATCACTAAGGCACGTTTCTTGCCTGCATTGGGAGTTTCTGCAGTTGTGCTTTTGGTTGTGGACCGAGGAGCTTGCGCCATAATGAACCGTCTATCCTATTTTTTTAAGTTAAATTTCAGCCAAGGAGAATAAATATGCTTTCATATCTTCTAGCTGGGTTGCTCGAAGGTCTGATTCTTCATCCCAATAGAGTCCCACACAGTTAGCTTGCATATGAATAGCATAAATACCTTTTAATGCAATGGGAAAATCATTAAATTTCGCATCGCCCTGCAACAGTTTAAGTTTTTGATCTTCTACACGTGCACGCATCAAAGGTAGGCGAGCTTCTGGAATTAACACACTATAATACGCCACCATACTGGCACGATTTTCAGTTGCCATTGGTACTTTTGTCCAATCAGGCGCTGCCACCAATCGTGGATGTAATCCCATTTTTCTGGCTTTTTCTCGCATCATACCCAGTGCTTTTTCTCTTGGGCTTACACGCAAACCAAAAATTGAGCCCATGACAAAAACAATAACAATGACTGCTACCCAAAGACCTGTGTGTTCCATAATTCACCTTTTTATTCCTATATTAGATTTGCATAAGCTGAATATAAAACGCAAGTTTGTTTGATAAATTAATTCGCAAATAAAATTGGACTATATGAAATTTGTTTTTTACTATTCACCTGAATAAGCTCATATTTCTTTAATAAATATAAACTTTCTTCTATTAATGTTTCATCTAAACATTTTTTTAAAATCGTCGTAAAACCGCTTAATGTTTTTGGATAAGGTTTATTCTGTGAATTAAAATAAGTCACGAGTTTAAATTGAATTTCAGTTAATCTTTGTTCTAATACTTCAAAATCAGCAGTTTCAGCAGTTTCAGCAGTTTCAGCAGTTTCAGCAGTTTCAGCAGTTTCAGCAGTTTCAGCAGTTTCAGCAGAAAAATCCTGCACTAATTTCCCTATAATATTTTGAAAATACTGTACTTTATTTTCATTAATTTTAATGACTTTTAATTTTTTTAGCTCTTCAATCACTGCTTTTGCAATATCCTCCTCAATTTTTAAATTTGCCTTCAAAGAGTTAATTAATGACTCTACTTTTGCAGGTTTAGAAAAATTCGATTTGGTCAAATTTTCACAATATTGATAAAGCATTTTATTTAGATTGAATTCAGATTTAATTTCTTGTATCTGTTGATATGCAATCAATGGCTTTTCATGGATAATTTTCACATCAAATTGTGCCAATTTAAGCAAATCAACAACATATTCCATTGAATGATCATTGGACATGACGTCAAAACAATACTCTTTTGCTTGCATTTGAACGGATAATTGTCCTGCAATAAACGCTAAACCAAAGTCAGCAGCATCTTTGCCTAATTTAGGCATTTTTAAAATTTTTAATTTTCCATTCATCACAAATGGCGCAAGTTTTACCAATCCATCTAAACTAAAATTCACGGGTGATTTTGCATAAACAAGATAGATTAATTGATATTGAGATAAATATTTAAGTAGTTCTTTTTCGGTTTTATGTAAATTCTCAATATCAAGTAATAAGATTTTTTTCATGCGTCCCCCAACACAATTTTAATTTTTAATTCAAATACATCTCATGACTATAAATCACATCATGCCCATTCCAATAAATATAACCTTTTTCAATCAATTCTTTGAGCAATAAACGCACATCTGCTTGTGGAAACATTTTTTCCAACAAATCTCGCAGCGCATAAATATCTTTGGGTTTATTGGTTTTTAATTCATTTAATTTTTGAATTACTTCCCACTGAATTGGATCAATTTTTTCAAAATCTTGATTTAAAAATGTTGTGTCACTTGCTTTATTTTGCTGCTTTTCCAACTCAGAAATCACCTGTTTTGCACCAGCACTGAGTTTTTCTAAAACAGCATCAATTTCTAATACTTTACGCTCTGAAACTCCATTTTTTTGTTCTAAATCAAGTTGTGACCATTGTTTCAACAATTTTTTGCGAAACCAAACTTGCTCATCCTGTTTTTTGACTATTTTTAGATTAATTAACATACCCAATAAATGTTGGGCTTTTTCAGGCACAATCTGCAAACAATTAACAAGGGAATTTTTTAATTTTTCAACCGTATTGGGTTTACCTGTCATTTTTGCGACAACATCACAATATTTTTTAATTAACTGCAAAGCAGGCTTTTTTTGAATCGTTTCAATACTTGGAAGCGTATGTTTTGAGGCTTTGGTGGTACTTTCAGGTTCAACTTGAATGAAATGACAACTCAACTCTGAACTACGCAACATATCAATGAGCATCTGACAAGTTGGCATCGCAGAAATAACTTCAATATGGCTATCTTGCTCAAGTAATGCTAAAAGTTGCCCAACCACCACCGCATATTCATATTCTTTTTCAGTGGTTTCAGGCACATCTAAAATGATGATTTGCCCACTTGCAATCAGGCTTGCCAATTCCGTTAAATCATCCAGTGCAAACTCAATTTTCCCTGCACAATTAAATAGATATAAAGCCGAATAATGTTCCATAATATCCCTTAACATTTTTAATGTTGGCATATTATTTTCAATATCAAGAAGTACGACTTTATTCTGCATAATTCAATGTTAACAAGGAAATGGAAGTCAGCATTACACCGAGCTTTTACACAAAGGTCAAATATATTTTCCGTGCGATCTCACAATTTACAGCGAAAAAACAACCTCAGCCAATATCTTAATAGTGAGGTGGGCGATTGGTCATTGGATCAAAAGCTGCAACGCCTTCTGATAAATCCGCAGACTCCACACGCTGATAAAGTAGCTTCATCTGTTTCTTTAAATCTGCAATTTCCAAACTTTGTTGTGCCACTTGATCATTTAATTGTTCGACTAAATCATCTAAAAATGTAATTCGGACTTGCAAATCTTCTATGGGTGCGGAAAATGACGCTTGATCATCAAAATTTTTCTGTTTAGTCACTTTTTAGTCCTCACTGTGGGATGTTTAGGAAACATTATGGCCTATATTACTTTAAGGGATGTCCAACTTGCGTTTGGTGGACCTGCCCTGCTCGACGGCGCAAACTTCAGTTTAGAACGTGGCGAACGAGTCTGTTTGATTGGGCGTAACGGTGAAGGTAAGTCTACTTTACTTAAACTAATTGAGGGAAGTTTATTACCTGATGCAGGTGAAGTTTCCTTGCAAAATGGCATCACCATTGCCATGTTGGCGCAAGATGTACCGATGGATTCGGGCAAAGTTGCTGACATCGTTGCTGACGGTGCAGGTGAAGCAGCTTCAGTATTAAAAGCATATCATGAAGCGAGTGATGCTTGCGTACTCGGCGACATGGAAGCCTGTGAACGCATGGGCAATCTACAACATCAGATGGATCAACTCGATGGTTGGTCACTTGAAACCAAAGTCAATGCAATTTTAAGTAAAATGGGCTTAGACCCAGAAGCAGACTTAGCAGATTTATCAGGTGGACGTAAACGCCGTGTGTTATTGGCTCGTGCTTTACTGACCCAGCCTGATGTCCTATTACTCGATGAACCAACTAACCATTTAGACGTTGAAAGTATTGAATGGTTAGAAAAATTTTTGTTGGATCAAAACAATTTAACTTTATTGTTTATTTCGCATGACCGTTCATTTGTTGACAGCATTGCAACCCGTATTGTTGAGCTAGATCGTGGGATTTTACGTAGCTATGAGGGTAACTATTCACGTTATCTTGAGCTAAAAGAACAGCAAATGGAAGCTGAAGAAAAGCAAAATGCGCTGTTTGATAAACGTTTAGCTGAAGAAGAAGTGTGGATTCGTCAAGGGATCAAAGCACGTCGTACCCGTAATGAAGGTCGTGTCCGTGCGTTAAAAGCTTTACGTGAAGAATCGAAAGCGCGTCGCTCACAACAAGGTAAAGTCAGTATGGCGACGCAAGAAGCACAACGCTCAGGTAAAGTGGTCTTTGAGATTGAAAATCTCAGCGTTACTTTTGGTGACAATGCACCGATCATCAAAGATTTCTCTGCATTGGTCTTGCGGGGTGATCGTATTGGTTTAGTCGGTGATAATGGTGTAGGTAAAACCACCCTGATTAAAGCCATTTTAGGTGAGCAAGAACATACGGGCAGCGTTAAAACAGGAACACAGCTTGAAGTCGCCTATTTTGACCAACTGCGTAATGCGCTAGATTTAGAAAAATCAGTCAAAGATAACGTATCAGAAGGTTCTGATTTCGTAGATGTGAATGGTGGTCGCCGTCATATCTATAGTTATTTGCAAGACTTTTTATTCTCACCTGAACGTGCCCGTACACCTGTAAAAGCACTGTCTGGTGGTGAACGTAACCGTATTCTTTTAGCTAAGCTTTTACTTAAACCATCCAACCTGATTGTCATGGACGAACCAACCAATGACTTGGACATGGTAACACTTGAGCTACTCGAAGAAATGCTCGGTGGCTATAAAGGTACATTACTTCTCATCTCGCATGACCGTGCCTTTATGGACAATGTCGTGACGTCGACTTGGGTCTTTGATGGTAAAGGTCATATTGACGAATATATTGGTGGTTATCAAGATTATCTTGAACAGCGCCCTGACCAAACCGTTGTGGATCAAAAGAGTGCAGTAAAAAAAGCCGCAGCAAAAGCTGCAGCGGTGGCAGCACAAGCTACGCAACCGAAAAAAGTTAAGTTGAGCTATAAAGACCAACGTGCTTTAGAGCAACTTCCTGCTGAAATGGAAGCTTTGGAAAAGGAACAAGCTGAAATTAACAACCTACTTGCAGATGGTTCATTGTTTGTTTCTGATTCAGATCAAGCCATGAAACTGTCCAATCGCTTAACCGAAATTGATGATTTATTGCTAGAAAAACTTGAGCGTTGGGAAGAGCTTGAAGAAATGAGTAAAGGTTAATTTCTATATTTTTTTAGCTGCAAAAAACTCCGCCTTTAGTGCGGAGTTTTTGATTCAAGTCCGAATTTTTCAATATGATCAACACGATATTTTCATTTTTTGATGCGCTAAAAATGCTCATAGTATTTTTAAAACATTATTTTCTGTCATTTTTTGTGCATTTATTCAAGTGCATTGATGGATAAAAATAGTGCTTAAATTTATCCCCCTCAATCATCAATAATAAATATTTTATTAAAATTCAAACCTTTAATAAAAATAAAACATCCTTCAAACATTTGGCATCTATTTTGCAAAACACCAGACAAACACAAAATTAAAATACAGGAGTGTTTGCGATGCATAACCCATCTACAACAGATACTTTTGAGGATAAAGCCACTTCCTCAGCTGCAAATGAAACATTAGAAGATTACACATTACGTTATGCACCACATAGTTTTCGTCGTTGGAGCCCTAAAGTTGTTGCCATTACCGCATTAGGCGGCATTGCCTATTTAGCTGATTTTTCAATTGGCGCAAGTATTGGTATGACGTATGGTACAACCAATGCTGTCATGTCGATCCTCTTCGCTGCGATCATTATTTTCCTGACAGGTATTCCACTTGCCTATTATGCTGCTCGCTACAATATTGATTTAGATTTGATTACTCGTGGCGCAGGCTTTGGCTATATGGGTTCAGTGTTAACCAGTATTATTTTTGCGAGTTTTACCTTTATTTTCTTTGCGCTTGAAGGTTCAATCATGGCGCAAGGTTTACTGCTCGGGCTTGGTATTCCGCTCTGGGCTGGTTATCTGATTTCCACAGTGATGGTCATTCCCCTTGTGATTTATGGCATGAAAGCGCTAAGTAAACTACAAGTATGGACCACGCCGATTTGGTTAATTTTGATGATTGGACCTGTGGCATATTTAATTCATAAAGAACCGAGTTTGGTCAGCTCTTTTGCCACCTATACAGGTACAAGCGGCTATGCACCTATGGACATGGCAGCGATTATGCTAGGTGCAGGGATTTGTTTGTCGCTGATTATGCAAATTGGTGAGCAAATTGATTATTTGCGCTTTATGCCTGCAAAAACCAAAGAAAATAGCAAATCTTGGTGGATTGCAGTCATCTCAGCAGGTCCAGGTTGGGTCATTTTGGGTGCAATTAAACAAATCATTGGTGCATTTTTAGGTTTTTATTTACTGACAAAAATTCCAGGTGTCAATGCAACTGAGCCTGTACAACAGTTCAATGCCGCTTTCCATGACATGTTACCGGGTTGGTTGGCGCTGTCTTTAGCCGTGATTTTAGTGGTGATTTCACAAATTAAAATTAATGTCACCAATGCTTATTCGGGTTCTTTAGCTTGGACGAGTGCGTATACCCGTATCAGCAAACATTATCCGGGACGCATTGTTTTTGTCATTGTTAATCTTGTCATTGCCCTTGCATTGATGGAAGGCAATATGTTTGCGGTCTTAGGTAAAATTTTAGGTTTCTATTCTAACTTTGCCATTGCTTGGGTGGTTGTGGTTGCAACGGATATTGCCATCAATAAATATGTGCTTAAGCTGTCACCGAAAGAGCCTGAATATCGTCGTGACATGTTGTATAACGTCAACCCTGTTGGAATGGTTTCTTTCCTTGCGGCTGCGGGTCTGTCCATTGCTGCATTCTTTGGCTTGTTTGGGGATTTCCTTGCTGCCTATTCTCCATTGATTGCCTTGGTTGTGGCATTTGTATTGACTCCTGTGATGGGCTTAATCACCCAAGGGAAATACTATATCAAGTCTGAAAATGATGGCATCAAAGAGCCTCGTTATGATGCTGAAGGTACGCCTGTTGCGACGGTTTATCACTGTGTGTCATGTCATGAAGATTATGAACGTCCTGATATTATGTATTCACATCAACATAATGGCGTGATCTGTTCATTGTGCAAAACCATGGAAAAATAATAAAACTAAAATAAAAATAGTTTGGTTAAATTTAAGGCTTCATTTGAAGCCTTATTTTTTGTGTTTTTTTAAAATAAAGTACTTACAAAAGTAAAAACAAACCAAGATTGATAGAAAAATTAATATTGAAACTTCCTTGTCTTATGCCATATATGAATCAGGGATGAGGAGTAATTTCAGTGAGTTAAGTATTTTTATATAAAACGATCAGATACAAAAAATCCCACATTTTCATGCAGGATTTTTTGAAATGTTCTATACATTAAGCCAAAGTAATCAACGCAACAAAGGCAGCAAAAACACCCACGATTTTTTTACCATAAGGCATGTAGTCCGCAATCACTTTCCCTAACAGTAGACCCACAGCATAAATCAGTGACATTGCCACCACCATACCTGTAACCAAGCCTACGACATGCCCTGCACCACCCAGTTCAGCACCATGCGCAACACCATGAAAAGTAACCAACATCGCCGTTGCCACAGGTAAAATCATGTTTGACTTCGACCATAATGCAATCGCAACCACCATCAGCGAAGCCACAATGCCATATTCTGCAAATACTTCAGGTATCCAATGTGCTGCCCCAATTACAAAGCCACCAACCAAAGCCAAGACCATACCAATCATGCCGATCACATTCCATTTTTTAGCGGCTGAATAAAATAACACCCCCAAAGCAATCGCCATCATCATATGGTCAAGCCCTGTGAATGGGTGTGTAAATCCTGCTGCAAAACCTGAGTGAGTTTGATCATGCCCGGGATGTGCCATTGCAAAAACAGGACTCAAGGATAAAAAAAATAAAATACTTTTTTGCCCAAATTTTGTCATTTCCATCGCTCCTCAGGCTTTAAATAAACCTTGTTTTTCAATAAATAAAATAATTTCAGCCAAACCATCTTCAGTTTTCATATTTGAAAATAAAAAGGGTTTATCACCACGCATGCGTTTTGCATCCTGATCCATCACCTCAAGATTTGCACCCACCATTGGCGCTAAGTCTGTCTTGTTAATAATCAATAAATCTGACTTGGTAATGCCCGGTCCACCTTTACGAGGAATCTTTTCACCCCCTGCAACATCAATCACATAAAGGGTTAAATCGGATAGCTCAGGGCTAAAGGTTGCAGCTAAATTATCACCACCACTTTCAATGATAATCAGTTCCAAACCCTCAAACTTTTCACATAAATCATCAATTGCAGCAAGGTTAATTGATGCATCTTCACGAATTGCTGTATGCGGGCAACCACCCGTTTCCACCCCCACAATACGATCAGGTGACATGGCTTCATTATGAGTTAAAAAGTTAGAATCTTCTTTGGTATAAATATCATTGGTGACCACTGCCATATTATATTTGTCACGTAATGCACGACATAAATTTAAGGTCAATGCCGTTTTACCTGATCCAACAGGACCACCAATTCCAACACGTAATGGACTACGTTCTGACATGATTTCTTCCTTTATTTTGTGTGAATACTAAAGTTAAATGTTGTTAATTTAAGAACGGAATAATCTTGAATATTGCGTTTCATGTTGCATACTGAGCATGGCGTACTGTGGCAAACTGCTACTCATTTCATCATCCTGTAGCGCCATCGCCTTCTCTACCGCAGCAGGAACCAAGCCATGCAAATGCCATAAAATCCGTTGACCGCTCATTTGACCCAATGGAATGGTTTTAACCGCAGCCAAGACCTGATTTTCCAAAACAGAAAAACTATAAGCAGTTAAAACATCCGCCTCGTTTAAGCCTAGACGACCACAGAGCTGTGCATAGACAGGCACAAAACCAAACTGTTTTTTCACCGTGACATCAAGTAAAAGGACATCTTTGATCCATGCATTTAAGGAAAATGCCAACTGTTGTGACTCAGTCAAGAGTTCCTTACTTTCACGACTCGCCCGATATAAATGCGCCCAATATAAAAATTCATTTTCCTGTGAAAAATGCTGCATTAACCGTTGCAAAATAGGCAGCTCGAAGCGAAGCAACAGCATTTCCAAAACATCTTCAAAATAGGCTTTGCTGCTGTTTTCATCATGGATCAAGCCTTTTTCAATCGCACTTTCCACACCTTGTGAATAACAATAAGCACCCACAGGCAAAGCCGTTGAAGAAAGCGTTAAGAGCTTGAGCAGTTGCGCGGCATTAATGGACATGGTGTAAAGACTTGATTGGGCTTAAAGGCTTCGTTTCTGCTTTCGATAAACGCTCATGACTGTGTGCATGTTGCGCATAAGCACCACTTTCAGGTTCAAAGGGGTGATCAACCTCCGTGACAACCAAACCTAAGCCCTGCACCATTTCCGCAAGTACATGATCAGGCTCAAAATACAAAGCGGTCGGGGTCAACATCAGTGGCACATGCCGATTGCCCAAGTGATATGCCGCTTTTAACAGCTCAAATTCAGTCTTTGCTGTGACTTGCATCAAATGTTCCGCTTTGGCATTGACCTTTAAAATCTCGCCTTGCTCGGTCGCAATCAATGCGCCACTTCTTAAAATACCTGTACGTGGTAAATCCACGCCAATATCATCACCATTATCCAAAGTGGCACGAAAACGACTTTTTTGACGGGTATCAAAAGTCAGAGCCACCGTTTCAAATGCCTCTTCAGTTTGCGTCTGCTCCAATCGTTGGGTAAATATTTTCATCAGCATCCTACTTATAAATAAAAAATTCTGTATTTTTAATCGGTTGATGTAACATATTATGGCGAAATGCTCGCATTAATTTGGCTGAAACTGCCTGCGGTTCAGTCATTAACATTTTAAATAACTGTAAAAATTGACCATGACTAAAAACCATCAAGTTTTGATCTAAATAACGTTGTTGTTCTCGATCAAGAAATGTGAATAAAGCTTCAACTCTTTGATATAAATCTCGAAAAGATTCAGCATCCGAAGCATCGACATAATCTACATCCGCCAACTGCCAATAGGCATCTACCCACGGTTTACGCTGCGATAAAGTTGTACCTTTGCATTTCACATCGGAAAGATAAGAGAATTCCTCTATCGGCAAAATTTCGGCACTTAATTGATCCCGATCAAGCAAGGGTTGAGCAGTTTGTAAAGTTCTTAAAAAGGGTGAAATAATGACATGATCAGCCTTCGGCAACTGTGCTAAAAGCTGTCGTGCTTGTAAATGCCCCAATTCAGTCAGTGCAATACTGGCATGTGATTCTGTTTGACCATCAACATTTCCCACACTTTGTGCATGTCGAATCAAATAAATTGCCATCAAACCTGTCCCTTAAAATAAAAAATAGCGTTGTGCCATCGGTAACACTTCAGCAGGTTCACAGGTCAAATGCACTCCATCGGCTTTCACTTCATAAGTTTCAGGATGAACCTCCATCACAGGACAATAATCATTGTGCTTCATGTCCTTTTTGGTGATTTTTCGCGTATTTTTGCTTGGGGAAATGATCTTTTTCAGCTGTAATTTTTCTGCAACACCTGCATCAATTGCCACTTGTGAAAGAAAGGTAATGCAAGTGTTATGTACACCACGCGGAAAAGCCCCAAACATCGGACGATAATGCACAGGTTGAGGTGTTGGAATCGACGCATTGATATCGCCCATTGGTGCGGCTGCAATCATGCCACCTTTGATGATCATGGACGGTTTAACGCCAAAAAATGCAGGCTTCCATAACACCAAATCTGCCAATTTTCCTTCTTCAACCGAACCGACTTCATGACTTAAACCATGGGTAATGGCAGGATTAATCGTATATTTAGCGATATAACGCTTCACCCGTTGATTATCACAATGCGGTGTATCCCCTTGTAATGCGCCACGTTGCACTTTCATTTTATGGGCAGTTTGCCAAGTTCGAATGATCACTTCACCGACCCGTCCCATCGCTTGCGAATCCGATGACATCATCGAAATTGCACCTAAGTCTTGTAAAATATCTTCTGCGGCAATGGTTTCACGGCGAATTCGACTTTCAGCAAATGCCACATCTTCGGCAATTGCAGGGTCTAAATGGTGGCAAACCATGAGCATATCCAAATGCTCATCAATGGTATTGACCGTATAAGGACGGGTTGGATTGGTTGAAGATGGCAATACATTGTCCTGACCAATCGCTTTTAAAATATCAGGTGCATGCCCACCACCTGCGCCCTCAGTATGGTAGGTGTGAATGGTTCTATTTTTAAATGCAGCAAGGGTTTCTTCCAAAAAACCACTTTCATTTAAAGTATCGGTATGAATCGCCACTTGTACATCATATTCGTCTGCAACACTCAAACAATTGTCAATCGCCGCAGGTGTCGAGCCCCAATCTTCATGCAGTTTAAGTCCGACTACGCCTGCTTTGATTTGTTCTGCAATCGGTTCAGGCTGACTCAAATTCCCTTTACCCAACAGCCCAATATTCATTGGCAAATCATCAATCGCTTGTAACATGGTGGCAATATGCCAAGGTCCGGGGGTCACTGTAGTTGCCGATGTCCCTGCCGCAGGTCCTGTACCGCCACCAATCATGGTCGTGGTTCCTGCCATCAATGCGGTTTCTACTTGTTGCGGGCAAATCCAATGGATATGGGTATCAATTGCCCCTGCGGTTAAAATCTGCCCTTCACCTGCAATGACTTCGGTTGCCGCACCTAAAGGAATGGTAATATTCGGTTGAATGTCAGGATTACCAGCTTTACCAATTTTCCAAATTCGACCATTTTTTAAACCGACATCAGCTTTGATAATGCCCCACCAATCCACAATCAACGCATTGGTAATGACGGTATCTGCAACTTCATCTGCCAAAAGTTGTGACTGTCCCATGCCATCACGGATAACCTTGCCACCACCAAATTTAACCTCTTCGCCATAAGTGGTCAGGTCTTGTTCCACTTGTATAAATAACTCGGTATCAGCTAAACGGACACGATCTCCAACCGTAGGACCAAACATTTCTGCATAAGCACGACGTGATATTTTCATGGTTGAATACCTTAATTTCGTGGATATTTTAAATTATGTATCTGACGCATCATCAAGTTTTCCCATGACTCGTCCTGCAAAACCATACACTTCACGCTTGCCTGCCAATGCCACCAATTCAATACGACGACTTTGCCCCGGCTCAAAACGAATGGCTGTCCCTGCCGCAATATTGAGGCGATAACCTTTGGTTTGCTCGCGGTCAAACTGCAAAGCATCATTGGCTTCATAAAAATGAAAATGCGAACCCACTTGAATCGGGCGATCTCCCATATTGGCGACATTGATGCTTAAGGTCTTGCGTCCTACATTGAGTTCAATCTCTGCATTAGGGGTAATCACTTCACCGGGAATCATGTGTTGCTCCTTATTACAGAATGGGTTGATGAACCGTCACCAACTTTGAACCATCAGGAAAAGTGGCTTCAACCTGAACCTCAGCAATCATGTCCGCCACGCCATCCATCACATCATCTTGTGTGAGTAGTGTGGTGCCGTAATGCATGAGTTCACTGACGGTCATCCCATCACGTGCACCTTCCAACAATGCTGCAGAAATAAATGCAATCGCTTCAGGATAATTGAGTTTTAAACCGCGCGCCTTGCGACGCTCTGCCACCAACCCTGCGGTAAAAATCAATAATTTGTCTTTTTCTGTGGGATTAAGTTCCATAACATTTTCCTGTTTTTTTAATTCATGCAAAAATCGTGCTCATTTTTCTAATCACGATGATCTAAAATATAACGCTTGAGTTCTAAACCCTGTGTACAGGCAGGATCTGACTTGCCGTAAACACAACTCATAATCAGCGCATCTAACGCTTTATCATAGCTTTCTTTCGAGTCATCATTCTTAATTAACTCAGATGCATACATTGTGCAGCCCCAAGGGTCATTCCAACGGCATGATTTTTCAAATGTTCTTGTAATACATTGTTTTCGCTCTAAGCTTAATGTGTCTATAAACGTCATTGCACCCGCTGCTCGATTGGTACATGCCGATGCGACACCTAATTCACAGCCTCTTTGAAATAATTGCTCAGCAGCTTGTACTTGATGCGCTTGCTGTAAACTCAATGCTGTAAAATAACAAGCATACCCTTGATCATGCTCACATTTTTTATAACATGCTAAAGTGTTTTTCTGACAATATGCAGCCAAAATAGTATCATCTTGTAAGAATTTGGCTTTTTTATTGGGTGATGTATCCGCTGGACATCGCTCTAAATTATTTATAAATATCGGATTTTTTGACATACCTTGCTTGATTTCGAAAATGTCATTTTCAGACATCGCATAACAGAACAAAGGCATTAAGCAACAAAATAATATTAATATTTTCATTAACTTATCTTTTTAAGGTTGTATTTTTTAATCAGTTTATCGAGATATTCATCACATTACCATCTAAAAACTAAATCATATTTAAAAACTAAGTCCGCCAAATTCTTGGAAATTCTTCATCTAAATCAAACCAATAACGTCTAAGTTTTGCCCGAATGGCGGCAAAAGCGTCATGGCATTGTCGAACGTCCTGTCCTAAATAACGTGCACAAATCACATCACCTAAAATAGTCAAAGTCACAGGTGTATTCATCCGCATAATCAATTCTCGGATCAAATCAAGCTGCTGATCTAAATGCATATTTGCACGAAATTTCTCAGGAGGCACAGCCCAAAAACTGCCCATCACAGCACAACTATTCATGCCTAAACAAGAACTCAACCAACGATCATTCCCCACAAAATTCAGTGAATCTGCAATTAAAAGTGTCTGATTTCGATACAGTTTAAAATGATTTTGATAACGCCCCTGCTCAAATTTTTCTTGTTGTGCCTGACGCCCCAAGACCAACAGATCCCAACCGATAAAACTTGCGGTCTGATCTAAATGAACAATCGTTTCAGAATTGGCATTTGCACCATTAAAGAGCATCGTTTCCTGTGGCAACCACTCCAATATCGCATGATTTTTGACATGAATATGAATATGCTGAAAGGCAGGCTTACCATTACTTTTGTACCATTTTCCTGCCCCGGGCGTTGTAACTACGGCATGGGCATACTGCTCAGCATCAATTTGAAAACTTAAGTGATCGCCACCTGCAATGCCCGCAGGTGGATGTACAATAATGGCATGACATACCCCTGTTTTTTCAGGCCACAGCATTTTTTGCACCCGAACAGGTCCAAAATGTTTACGGTGATGTAAAATGGTGCGTTTATGATCACCCTTAAAAGATAATTCTAATTTTGCGTACCAATATTGTGCATTTTCAAATGTATTTTTTAAGTTTGATATATTCATCCACACCTAGCATGTTTTATTTTAGATCCTATTTTATCTCAAGCAAAAAATGCACCAAAACATAACACCTAGACCTATTTTTTATTTTGTATATGCATAAATTTTTCAGTTGGCTTGACTAACCATAATGATATTTTTCTTAATACTTGATCAAAAACATATTGTTGCAATATCCAACACGTCAAAACAGAAAGAGCCATACACATCGCTATTTCCATGAAAATATTAAGATCTAGAGAATAAAGCCGCGAAATTGCGATCACCACAAAACCATGTAACAAGTACACAGGCAAAGTATAAGTACCTAATTGCAACCATTTGCCTTGAAAAAATTGCGTAACAGACAGTAATGCTACTACCCCTACTGCAGATAGCATCAAACATAAAGTTCGTATGAATATTCCATCAAAAATACTGACTTTTAATTGTGTATAACTCAAACTACCATATAACCAATATTGATTGATCTGAGAAAAATACATCAATGCTGCATATATCAGTAGACAGATCACGCCCCACCATTTGGCAGTCATTGAGTGTTGAATTTTGGCAATGATGACTTTGCCATACAACACCCCAAAAATAAAAAATGGGAAAAATACAAAAATCCGACCCACTGAATATAGATAATTATTCCAAGGGCTTAAGCCAATCAATATAGACAATAGAATACAAAGAAATAAAGCAAACTGATTTGAGGTTTTAATAAGAAAATGAGTCAGTGCAGTCCATACCATCATACCGAGCAAATACCAAAGCACCCAATAAGGCTTAATCAACACATTCCAGTTCCAATGAAACTGCCCTGACCATAGGCCATCAAATGCGATAAATAAAAGCTGAAATGGAAGATAAAGTGATAGAAAAAATATAATGTTTTTCAGCCAATTATGATCTTTATACAAAATACCCGATACAAAAATAAAAGCAGGCATATGAATCAAATAAATTGTTGCCAACAATGTATGGCTGATTGGATTATGCCATCCGATCATACGTTCTATATAATGTCCCAAGACCACTAAAAAGATCAAAATCGCTTTATGAGTATCGAGAAAATGATTACGCATAGTGGCTTGTAAACAAAAAAATTTGAGAAATTATATACCTAATATTTGCACATCGGCTGCATCTATTTGCGCTAATTGTTGACGATAAATTTTAAAATTTTCCACATCAAAACACACAAAATGAATCTCTTGCACATACTGTGCATTTTTCAAAAAATGAACTGCACTCTGTACTGCAATTTCTGCTGCATCATATTTTGGAAAACGATAAATCCCTGTAGAAATATTTGGAAAAGCAATACTTTGCAACTGTTTTTCATCGGCTAGATGTAAACTATTGCTATACGCTTTTTGCAATAATTGTTTTTCCTGCTGTTTCCCATCTTGCCATGTTGGACCTACAGTATGAATGACATAATGACTCGGTAATGCGCCTGCTGTCGTCATCACTGCTTCCCCGACAGCACACCCCCCTTGCTTTGCACGAATTTTTTGACATTCAGCTAAAATGGTTTCGCCACCTTTCCGATGAATCGCCCCATCTACTCCACCACCACCGAGAAGTGATGTATTGGCAGCATTGACAATTGCATCGACTTTTTGAAGGGTAATATCACCTTGAATTAAGCGTATACTTTTCATTAAATTAAAGCCATCGCAGTCTGATTCTTGTTGGTCATATTATCAAACAATGCCTACCATCTTTAAATTTAGTTCATGTTAAACTTCAGCCATCTCAACCATTGCCACCCCTCACATTCATATGAGTAAAAAGCATCAGTACGTATCAGGAAAGTTTTATTGGGCATTCTTATTGCCACAATATTGGGGAATATGGATCGCCATTGTCTTTTTAATGTTACTTGCAATTTTACCTTGGCCTATTCAGCATCGCTTAGCGACTTTTCTAGGAAATGTTGCATTTAAACGACTGAAATCAAGACGTAAAACCACTGTGCGTAATCTCGAAGTATGTTTCCCTGAATGGTCGGCTGAACAAGTACAAGAGCACGCCCGTCAGGTTTTTATTGACATGATGATTGGTGTTTTTGAAACCTTAAATGCTTGGTACTCACCACAATGGTTTAAAGGTCGCGTAACAGTTGAGGGTTTAGAGCATATTCAAAATGCACAAGCCGCAGGTAAAGGGATTTTGTTATTAGGCACACACAGCACTTTACTCGATGCGGGTGGTTATTTATGTGCGCAATATTTTGAACCTGATGTGGTCTATCGTCCACAAAACAATCCTTTGTTAGATATGCTGATTTATCGTTGTCGTGGCACCATTTACAAAGCACAAATCGACCATGATGATATGCGGGGGCTTATCCGCCATTTAAAGGAAGGGGATGCGATTTGGTATAGCCCTGATCAAGATTTTGGCTTAAAACAAGGGGTTATGGCCCCATTTTTTGGTACACCTGCAGCAACAGTGACGGCGCATCGTCGTTTATTAAAAATTTCTAAAGCGGTCGCCATTCCTCTGTATTTTTATCGTCATGGTGACATTAAAAATCCACAATACCGAGTGTTGATTGAACCTGCGGTGGATCATCTGCCAAGTGATGATGAACTAGATGATGCGATTCGTGTCAACAAAATCATTGAACAGCAATTACGCATCGCACCAACTCAATATATGTGGTTTCATCGTCGCTTCAAAACCCGTCCTGACGGCTATGGAAAGATTTATTAATCTGTTGCAAAAAGTGCGATTACACTGTTCTAAACGCTGCACCAACCTCACAATGACAAGGAAAAACGTATGAAAGTAATACAACTTCTTCCCGAACTAAATAGTGGTGGTGTAGAACGTGGTACTTTGGAAATTGCAAAAGCGCTCGTTGCAGAGGGTCATCAATCCTTAGTGGTGTCCAATGGCGGACGCTTAGTTCCCGAACTAGAAGCAGAAGGAACAACCCATTTAACGCTGCCCATTCATAAAAAAGCTTTGTCTAGTCTGTGGCAAATCCGACCACTACGTAAACTGATTGAACAGCATCAACCTGATATTGTACATGTACGTTCACGGGTGCCCGCATGGCTAACGCATTTTGCCCTCAAAGGCATTGCTGTAGAAAAACGTCCGCATCTGATCAGCACTGTGCATGGTTTTTATTCCATTAATCGTTACAGTGCCATCATGACTCACGCTGAAAAAGTCATTGCCGTCTCTGACAGCGTGGTCAAATATATTACAGATCATTATAAAAACTGCCCACCTGAAGATATTGTCCGTATTTATCGAGGCATTGATCCCAAAGCATTTCCACATGGTTATCAAGCTCCTGCACAATGGATCAATAAAACGTTTGAAGATTTTCCACAACTAGAAAATAAGTTTTTAATTTGCCTACCGGGGCGTATTACTCGTCTTAAAGGTCATGAAACGCTGATAGAACTGATGGAAAAATTGCGTGATCAATATCCACAACTGCATGCTGTTGTGGTCGGTGGCGCAGACCCGAAAAAAGCAGCTTATTTAGATGAATTAGAAAACACCATTAAAAGCAAAAAATTAACTGATCACATCACCTTTGTGGGTCATCGTTCAGACATCCGAGAATGGCTGGCATTTTCTGACTTGGTGCTGTCTTTGTCTAATCAAGCCGAAACTTTTGGTCGTACAGCATTGGAGGCACTTTCTGTTGGTACGCCTGTCATTGGTTGGGATCGAGGCGGTGTCGCTGAAATTTTAGCAAATGTCTATCCACAAGGTAAAATTGCGGTAGATGACAACATTGCGCTTTTGAATGCTGTAAAATTACATATTGATCAGCCACAGCAGGTTGCACCTGTCACACAGTTCAGTTTAAAAGATATGTGTGATCAAACGATTGAGCTTTATAAACAAGTGTTACAGCAATAAATAAGCTTGACGAAGCATTACGTGCTTTTATTACGTAGGAATAAAAAATGCCTTTGATTAAGTAAAGGCATTTTTAGCTGCTGTAAGACTTAGATCATTTTAAAGAACCTCATCCCCTGCAACGTCTATTTTCCCATTTTCAATTTCTTGTAAAAATTGTGCATAATCTGCCGCATTGCGTTCGGCATATTGAACCGCATATTCTTGAAGAACTTTGACAATTTGCTTACCTTCACCCAAATAGCCCATCAAGACATCGGCATTGCCTGCTTTTGCATGCGCATGTGCCAATGCCAAACCACAACTGTCGGCATATTCATAAAGATATACATCGTCCATATCTTCAAGGTCGATTGAGATTTTCATATCACGTAACTGGCGGACATAAAACTGTTGATGCTCCTGACTATATGAGGCAAAACCCAAGAAAATATCATTTGCTGCTTGCATTAACTGTTGCCCTGAAATGACACGTTCGCCTTCATGCTTGGCTTTTTCAAGAAATAATGGGCTTAAAATCGAAGGATTTGCTTCTTTCATTTGTAAAATTAAAGGTTCACGATCTGCATCTTCAAACAAAGCAATCGCAGCACGTGTACCTACACTCCCCACGCCAACAACTTTTAATGCGATATCGGTACAACGATAACGATCAAATAATACCTGACGGTCAGACTTTAAAGAGTCACGGTAACGCTTAAAAAATGCTTTGGAATTTTTCGCAAAAACTTCACCTTTTTCAGGATGACGCAATAATGGTGGCTCATCAATAAAACAACGATGCCCAGTTTCTGCATCATAATCCGTAAGTTTCGGCAATACCGAAGCAGAAGTACGACGATGCGCTGTCGCTAAATGTTTTTCACGTTTTTTACGAATTTTTTGGTCTTCGGTATGTTGCAAAAGTACCGCTGCATCTACTTTTTCATACCAAGTTTGTAAGGGTGATAGTGTTCTAAAATGTTGTAAATGCTGCCGATAAGCATTAAGCATGACTTCAATCGCTTTTAAACCGACTTTTTCACCGAGCTTAATTTCACTTGCTGCGATAATAAAACTCGTTGCAAGGCGTTTTAAGTCCCACTCAAAAGGCGCAACTAACGTTTCATCAAAATCATTAATTCCAAATAATAAATTACGCTCAGGACTGGCAAAACCACCAAAATTTAACAAATGACAATCACCACAAATTTGCTGCATTAAACCTGAATGGCTTTTTTCCCATGCAAGGTCATATAACATCAAAGAAGGCATACCACGAAAATAAGCAAATGGCGAAACGCTCATTCGTTTCGCACGTACAGGTTTTAAACGATCTACACGCCCTTGATTACTCCAATGATAAATCGTTAATGCATCGACTCCCTTTGGGCGCTCTGAGAGTTGACTCAGTTCTGAACGTGAAATTAGTTTTCGCTGCGCTTTACCTAAGTCAAAGCCTTGTTGCTGATTTAAAAGCTTATTTTTATATTGATGTGAGGTCAGGTCTATACTGAAATCTGTCCATAAAAATTGCGGCAATTCAGGTGATTTTTTTTTGTGCATAACCAATATTCTAATTGTGTTTGTGAGCCGAAATCATAACATTGACATTTTTATCTTGTCATCATTTGTCTAGTGTGAATTCGACGCTAGTATTGGTCTTATATTTTTGCTCACCCTAAATAAGCATAACCCGAGTTCTGCATCCTGCAAAACTCGGGTATATGAGGTTGTGCTTTCAAGTGCTGTTCTTTTTATTGTGTTTGGTTGTCCATTCCAACATCATGTCCATGATGATTTTCCATCGGCTTCGTCTTCCTTAAGGGGACTCTTCCTTTCCCTACTCCGTGTGCCGATAAGCCTATATTAAAACCAACGGCATGCGTTGCCTATCCGCTATGCACCTAAATAGACGTAAGCTTTTTCGTACAAAGGCTACAAACTTCATAATAATCAGTTAGCCTCATTTATAATCCTGTGCAATTTCATCGGTGACTACTTTTTCTTCACGCTCTGCTTTTTCAATTCCTTCTTGAATCGCTTGTTGTGCTTCTTGCTCATCGGCATCGGTTTGCTCTAATTCTTCTTGAATTTGTTCAAACACACGCCCTGTTTGTAAAGTCACATATACAGGAAAATGGTCTGAGCCAATATGTGGCAAGCGTTGCATCTGCACCAAAGCAAAATCAGTACTATGGAAAATATGATCGAGCGACCATCTTAACAGCTTATAATCAGCATGGAAGGTATTGACATATTTACGTCCAACACGTGGGTCTAGTAAACCACTAATTCGCTGAAATAAACGTGTCGTGCGAGACCAAGCAACATCGTTTAAATCACCCATCACAATGCAACTTTCATCCAAATCTTTAATTTGATCTCCTACAATCAATAACTCGGCATCACGTAAGGTCGAGTCTTTTGCTTCGGTTGGACTTGGTGGTTTTGGATGCAAACAATACAACTGCACAGGCTGTCCTGAACGTAAGATCACGGTGGTATGAATCGAGGGAATTTCATCACTCAGAATAAATTTCACTTCAGTGTCGAGCAATTTCAGTTTGCTATACAAATGCATGCCATACAAATTATCTAAAGGTACAGGCACGCGATAAGGATAATCTTTCTCGATGCTAGACAAAGCATTCTGCCAAGTTTGATCTGTTTCTAACGTTAATACGATGTCAGGTTGATACTTTTCAATTTGTTCAATCAATAAATGATATTGATCATTTGGTGTCAGCACATTAGATACAATTAAAGAAATTTGACGATCTGGCTCTAATTGTTCTGGGCGCACTTGTGCAACTTGCTTCTTCCACAGAAAAGTATAAGGCAACACCATTTTTAACTGATACGCCAAAGCCGCAATCAACAAAATCAGAATAATATCTCGTTTGACATCCCATTCTCCTTGCCAAAAAATAAGGAAAAGCAATGCCACGACACCCAAGACTAAGATTTGTAGTCGTGGAAAATCTGCGCCGCGAAACCACCATTCATCTCGTGGAATCAATGACCAAAAGCTCAGCCAAATCACCAATCCTGCTAAAATTTCAATCCAAAACATAATTTACACTCTTTATATTCTTAAATTTTTATTCATTTATAAATTTATATCAGTTTTGCATGTAACATAAACAAGATATATTGCACAATATTGTTGGTGTTTTGATTGTGTAGCTATTGCAGTTACACGTCCTTTTGATACACTCGAACCCCCCTATTAATTTTTTAACGCACCGAGGCGAAGTGACATGAAAGTAGGTCTGGTCGGTTGGCGCGGGATGGTTGGTTCCGTCCTTATGCAACGTATGGTTGAAGAGAATGATTTTGCTCATTTTGAGCCATTCTATTTTTCTACCAGTAATGCAGGTGGTGAAGCTCCTGCGTTTGGCGGTAAGACCGCCCCAGCACTTATGGATGCATCAGACATTAACAGTCTGAAGCAAATGGATGTCATTATTACCTGTCAAGGTGGCGACTATACCACTGAAGTTTTTCCAAAACTCAAAGCTGATGGTTGGGATGGTTACTGGATTGATGCTGCATCTACCTTACGTATGGATGATGAAGCCATCATCGTTCTCGATCCTGTGAATATGAATGTCATCAAAGATGGTTTAGTGAAAGGCACGAAAACTTTCGTGGGCGGTAACTGTACTGTTTCATTGATGCTGATGGGCTTAGGCGGTCTATTCCAAAACAATTTAGTGGAATGGGCAACTTCAATGACTTACCAAGCAGCTTCTGGTGCAGGCGCGCAAAACATGCGTGAACTGATCACAGGTATGGGTTATTTATATAACAATACCAAAGATTTGCTTGATGATCCTCGTTCACCAATTTTAGACATTGACTCTAAAATTGCACAATTACAACGTGGTGAAGGCTTCCCATCTGCAAACTTTGGCGTGCCTTTAGCGGGTTCTCTCATTCCATATATCGACAAACAGCTCGAAAGCGGTCAGTCAAAAGAAGAATGGAAAGGTCAAGTTGAAACCAACAAGATCTTAGGCAATCAGCAAATTGTACCTATTGATGGTCATTGTGTACGTATTGGTGCAATGCGTTGCCATTCTCAAGCTTTAACGTTAAAACTTCGTAAAGATATTCCATTGGATGAAATCGAAGATATTATCGCAAGTGCAAATGACTGGTCTAAAGTTGTACCGAATACCCGTGAAGCTTCCATGACAGATTTAACACCTGTTGCAGTGACTGGAACACTGTCTGTTCCTGTAGGTCGTTTACGTAAACTTAATATGGGTAAAGAATACTTAGGCGCATTTACAGTCGGTGACCAATTACTTTGGGGTGCTGCTGAGCCTTTACGCCGTATGTTACGTATCCTGATTGACTACAAAAATAGTTAATTTTTGAAATTTTTAGTCAAATAATGAAAGCCGAACTGTAAAGTTCGGTTTTTTTGTGTAACTATACGGTTAAAAATTTATTTGGGGATATAACTAAGCAAATCCGTGCTTAGTTAATTGACGACAATTTCATTAGAGCAATGAAAGCGATGACCGTATATAACAAACTAAAAATTGCCATATTAGCTATTATTGCATCACAATCTGTATCTGCAATTCAACTTGATCCAATTCAAATTCAGTCGAGTTCAGGAGATTTACTCTATGCAGAGATGAAATTTAGCAATTCGAATCCAAACGAAAAAATTGATGTTAATCTTGCATCAGCAGAAGATATGATGAATATTCGTGCATCGCATCAACCGCCTGGACATTTAAACTTTTTTACACGTCGTTCAGGTGATGGCAGTGGCGTCATTGTCATTACCTCTTCTCGCCCTGTGATTGAACCAGAACTGAATATTTTATTGAAAATTCAGGAAGGTAGTTCAACTTATATCCAACAAGTCAAAGCCAGCTTACCGCGTACCAAAACAGCGACCCCGCCAATGGCAATGCCGAGTAATGAAACAGCACTGACCCCACAAATGATTGTTAGTGAAAAGGATATTGCTTTAAATTTACCTGAAAGTGCTTCGCTACAACCATCTCAGCCAGTAAAACAAGACACGGCTATAGCAAACAATCTCGCTATTTCAACAGTAGCACTGCCTGCATTAAGTACAGCCACCAATACGGCGAACACGTCTTCAGCATCGCAACCTTCTATTCAAAATAATAATCCCCATCAGATACGTGAAGATCATGAAGCGACACGTGCTGCTTTCTTGAAGCATCACCCTGTTCCAACACAGAAGACTGAAACAGCCCAAATAACCCCAAAACCTATACCACAACAACACATGGCACAAGTAAACCCCAAAGCTAAGCCACAACCTCAAACAACCAATAAACCACAAAATACACAGGCTGCACCACAAGCAAAAGCTGCATCGGCTGCAATAAAAGGACAACATACTGTCCAAGCCAATGAGTCTTTATGGTCTATTGCAAGTAAAATTGCAGCAAAAACCAAACAAAGCATTCCAGAAGTAATGCGCCAATTACAAGCCAATAATCCTCAAGCTTTTGTACAAGGTGATCCCAACCGATTGCGTCAAGGGGTTGCTTTAAATCTTGCACAACCAATGCCGAATACCCAGCAGAAATTTAAACCTGCTCCACCACAAACCGCACAACAAAGAGCCAATACCAAAACCAAATATCGACTTAACCAAGCAGAAATGAGTATTGTGGCAGATCAAAAACCATTACAAACGACATCCGCAGCACATCAAAATGGTCTACAAAAGACAACTTCAGCAGAATTATCTGTAAAAGTTATGACAGCACGTGAAAAAACAGTTAAATTACAAAATAACGTGACGCAATTGAGTTCAGCTCTAAATCAAAAGAACAATCGAATTCAATTGCTCAATGCACGACTTGCTCAAATTCAGCAACAATTGCAACAGCAAGCTCAAGCAAGAAAACCTAAGTAATTCACGTATTTTTTAAATTAAGGTTCATTGGATACAATGAAGGGGTAACCGAATATGTTGTTGTATATCATTCCTTTTGTTTTATTATTAGTGGTTGCGATTGTCTTAAAAAAACGTGAAGCAAACAATCAGGATGCTGACCGCAGTAAGACCAACAAAAAAGTCAGCAACAAAAAAACAGCCAAAAAGAATGTGGCGAAAAGTGCCCGTACGAGTCAGCGTCAACAAACACAAGTATCTGAACCAGAACCTGTTGTTCAAGATCAAGTTATAGCTGTCAGTGCCGATTTAAAGCAAAAAATTGAAAGTTTAATCAGCGCTAAAAATTATTCTGCTGCTGAAGCTCAGATCAATTTAGCCTTGAACCAAGACAACCGTCAACATGGCTTATATTTGTACTTATTGGACATTCATTTAGCACAAAAAGATGAATTTGCAATTAATCAATTGGTTCAGTATTTACGCTCTTTAAATTTGCATGATATCGCTCAACAAATTGAAGATAAAAAAACTCAAATTGATGCACAAACCATTGAAGTTATTGAGTTTAAAACATCGACTGAAGCAACAACACCAACAATTACTTCTGTGATCCAAAATCCAGTTCCCGCAGATGCTTTTGACGCATTAGTTGATCATAAACCAACAAACAA
Organism: Acinetobacter sp. 251-1; assembly: GCF_030329305.1. Classification (NCBI taxonomy): domain Bacteria; kingdom Pseudomonadati; phylum Pseudomonadota; class Gammaproteobacteria; order Moraxellales; family Moraxellaceae; genus Acinetobacter; species Acinetobacter sp. 251-1. The sequence continues at coordinate 209,812 of NZ_JACANS010000003.1, forward strand.
TAACAGTTTTGATTTACTGCAAAATGAATATAGTCCAAGTGCAAAAAATGAACCTCAACCAATTGAATTAGCAGATGAGAAAACTTTAGCGACGCCTGAAAGTACAGTATCAAATGAACATGTTGATTTAGAGTTCACACCAAGTTTAACCACTGAAAAAGTTGCAACACCTGCTGAAGAAAAAGCAGAAACTGAAAATAATGCACTCGCATTTGATTTAACTCAACCTGGAACACATACAGATAAACCACAAACACGCGATGCATTAGATTTTAGCTTTAGTTTAGAGACACCTACAGCATCACCTGTCGTTGAAGAATTTGTCGTAGCGCCTGAAAGCAAGATACCACTTGAATTTAGTCTAGATGCTGTATCCCCCCCAACTGAAACAGTGACTAAGCTCACATCTCCAGTAGAAAGCTTAAGTGAATTTAAACTCGATTTGGAAGCGTCTGTTACACCAAGCAGTTCAGAGTCGATTAACATCGATACAGCAACGTCTGAGCCAACGATCTCAGAGCATAGCTTAGACTTTAAACTAGATAGCTTTGCAATAGAGCCAGCACCAAACTTTAATTTTGATGTTGCTGAACCGCAAATTGTACCAAGCCTAGATTCTCAAGCTCAAAGTCAGATTCAAGAAACAGCAGCAACGCTTGACCCTTTAGCGCAAGCATTTCCAGATCTTTTAAATACAAATGAAATTGAATTAAACTTAGATCTTGCTGAACAATATATTACTTTGGGTGCATACGATGCTGCACGCCAACTCTTAGCGCAAGATCAGGATCATTATTCAACTGAGCAAAAGTTACAGTCACAAAACTTACTTAATCAAATAGCATCATAATATAATTCGTTTTAAGATAAAGCAGTCCTAGATGGCTGCTTTTTTTATTATGCAGCCTCAAAAATTAAGCCCATTCAGCCACCTGAAAACAGCGAACAAAACATCCTGAGCCTGAAAATGATGAACAAAAAAATTGCCTTAATTTACATGGGTGGAACTTTTGGGTGTATAGGCGAACCTTTAGCACCCATGCCTGAAACCGAGTTTATTCCAAAGCTTGAAAAAGTATTACCATCACATTTACAGATAGAATGCTTTAAAGCACCTGCAATCCTAGACAGCAGTGCTTGCACTGCCCAAGTTTGGTTGAAACTCATTCAGCAAATTCAAAACCTACAACATGCTTTTGAATATTTTGTGGTGATTCATGGAACAGATACACTCAGTTACGCTGCTGCTGTACTGTCACGCTTTTTAGCCGACTCTTGCACAGTGATCCTGACAGGAAGCCAATATCCGCTATTAGACACTCAAGGCGATGGTATACGTGAATTGAGCGATGCAATGGACAACCTCAACACTGCGCTAGAAAATTTGACAAAAGTTCCTTCAGGTGTGTATTTAGCGTTTTATCACCAAGTCTTTTATGCCCGTACTGCTTTAAAATTTCATGGTACGGCTTTAGATGCTTTTCATGGTCAAAAGGTTGAAAATTTGCAGAAGAATATTTTTCCTTCTCAAAATCAAGCCTATATTATTGACCAAGTCGACATAGAAAAAGCACAACAGCTGAATATTCTCAATTGGATGATCTTACCGATTGAACAACAACAACTGGAAAATAATCTCGCTACTTTACTGCATAAAGCACCTCATTTTCTCATTTTGCAGGCTTACGGTGTTGGAAATTTAGCGGTTAACGCCACGATTATTCAATATTTAAAACGCTTAAAAGCGCATGGTTGCTGTGTAATTTTAAGCAGCCAAGTCCCTTTTGGCGGCTTAGACCAACGTTATGCGGTCAGTCAATGGATACAAGATGCCAACATTTTATGCAGTGATGCTCAAAGCCAAGCCGATCTCTATGCCAAAATCTTAAAAATTTATTTACAATACCCAAGCTCCCAACAGTGGCATGACCATTGGGTATGATCACTTAAACAATCAGCCTGAATAGAGGTAATTATGCAACGCTTTGCAATTGGTATTGAGTTTTGTGGCATTCGATATAAAGGTTGGCAGACTCAACAGGCTGGCGTACGCAGCATTCAGGAAACCATGGAAAAAGTCCTCAGCACCATCGCCGATGAGCCGATTATTTTACATGGTGCAGGTCGTACAGATGCAGGCGTACATGCAACCAATATGGTGGCGCATTTTGACACCAACGCAATTCGCCCGATGCGTGGCTGGCTCATGGGTGCAAATAGCCAACTTCCGAAAGACATTTCTATCCAGTGGATCAAGGAAATGGATCATGATTTTCATGCACGCTTTAAAGCCAAAGCTCGCCGTTATCGTTATGTGGTTTATCAATCACCGAGCCGTCCTGCATTACTCTTTAAGCAAGTCACACATGCCTACTACCCGCTTGATGTAGACAAAATGATTGCTGCTGCCAAGAAATTTGAAGGCACACATAATTTTGAAAGCTTTCGTGCCGCAGCCTGTCAATCAAATCAACCTGTACGCCATGTAAAGCATTGTCGCTTGATCCGTCACGGCAATTATCTTGTTCTTGATATCCAAGCAGATGGTTTTTTACATCATATGGTACGTAACATTATGGGATGTTTATTAGAAATCGGACAAGGAATGTATGAGATTGATCATATTGATGAAATTTTTGCAGCCGAAGACCGTAAAGCAGCAGGAATTACCGCGCCTCCAGATGGTTTATATTTCATCCATGCAGATTATCCTGAGCAATTTGAATTACCCCAAATGCCTTTGGGACCACATTGGCTCAACATGCCTGAATAAACTTAAACTGACTCTGTATTACTCATGCTACAAACAATGTATGTTTGCTCTTACTTAGAATGCAAAAAGCTTCGGTTCATAACACCCGAAGCTTTGTATCGTGAGTGATACTCTTACTTAATGCTGTTTACGTTTTCGATATTCGACAGGTGTTTCGTTCGTCCAACGCTTAAATGCACGATAGAAAGTACTCGGCTCAGAAAAGCCCGTCAGATATACGATGCGCTCAACACTTTCATTGGTGTTTGCCAACAGTTTCTTGGCTAAACGACAACGGTAATCAGAAAGAATCTGCTGAAAACTCGTATTTGCTTCAGACAATTGAGTACGCAAACGACGTGGCGTAATGTGCAATTGAGCAGCGACAGTTTCAAGGGTTGTTTCACCACTTTCTAAAGTTGAACCAATCGCACGACGTACTTCACCGACCAAATCATAACGTGCTAACTCTTGCAATTTTTCAATCGCAAGCTGCTCATGCAACTGTAGAAGTTCAGGTTCCGCTTGCCACAAAGGATAATCCAAAATCGCAGCATCAAAATATAAACGGGTTTCTTTTTGTCCTAAACTTACAGGACACTCATACACACGAAAATATTCATCATCGGAAGCACCTTCACTAAAGTTAAAATCGATATAAATAGGCTGAAAGCGCCCTTCGGTAATAAACTTAAAGAAGCGTAAAATTCCTGACAATGCACATTCAGAAAAATGCCGATTAACAATATTTTCCCCCCATGGTTGCTCACCATTGGTTAGATAACACCGTCCATCGTTCTCAACGACCAACTTGGCATGAAAAGCATCACTAATTAATCGTTGATATGCCAATGCTCGTTTGAGCCCTTCACCGAAGTTTTCACTTGAAATAAACAAATGCTCAATCACTTGCCCACGGTATAATGGTAAATGTTCACCAAGATGTAATCCAATGTCTGGATCCTTACTCACCTCTTCAGCAGCAATCCAAAAAGCATATTGCGCACTTAAAGGAGTACGGGCATTTTGATCAATTTGATTTAATGCCACACCGGCTTTTGATAATAGTTCTTCAGTTGGCAATCCCGCACGACGAATTGCTTGATAGCCTAATCGCAAAACAACCGAAGCATCAGTTAGCTGACTCACGCAGTGCCCTTCCTTGTATCTTATTCATTTATACTTAAATCATAAGATTTAGATTACAGACGATTGACCAAACTGACAACACATATAAGCAACTTTTTGTTGAAATAATTTATTTCTTTGTTCGTCTATTTTGACTACATTTACTTCGCTATAACTGACTGCCGACTTGTTTTTTTCTATTTTTTTGCCTATAATTTGCGCCTTTCCAATTTGATCATCAGGTAGGCTATGGCCAATAAAGAGGAACTTATCGAGTTCGAAGGCGTTGTCACCGAAACGCTTCCTAATACTATGTTCCGTGTGCGTTTAGAAAACGGTCACGAAGTGATTGCACACATTTCTGGTAAAATGCGTAAACATTATATTCGTATTTTAACTGGCGACAGTGTAAAAGTCGAAATGACACCTTATGACTTAAGTAAAGGTCGTATTACATACCGTGCACGCTAAGTTTTAGCAAGCAAAAAGCCACCCTTGTGGCTTTTTTAATGTTTTAATTCAGCGTACTATTTTTACAACCCACCGTATCACACTCACGAATTCGCTCTCTTAACCAAGCGTTGCGTTCTTGTGTTTTCTCTAAATTACAGTTCACAAAAACTGTACGTTCTGCTTCATCTGAACATTGTGCATCACGCGCTTTGATCCAAGAAATTTGAGAACGTTTTAAAATCGTTTTTTGATTTGTTGTTAACTTACTTCTGAGCAATTGATAATTTTTATTTAATTCAGCATCTGCGCTGGCATAAATTTTATTACTACAATAAATATCATCATAAGCATTACGTGCATTGTCACAATTATCTGCAAATGCAAAACTTGACAGGCACATTACACCCAAACACAACGTTATCTTTTTCATTTTCTAATCCTAATCATCTTTGATTTTTATTTTTAAATGCTGTTTTAGCAATCAAACAACACTACATCATGAAATTTTTTACTACACTGATCAGGAATGTCAATATCAATAATGTGTTGGACATGAGGGAAAATATTTATGCAAAAAATTATGTCTTTCATCGGGGTGTGTTGTATAGGTTTAAGCTTAATTGCCTGTCAAACTGAGCTTAATCGTCCTTATGATCTCAATGCGTATTTACATCAATTTCTTGGTCAATCCAGTCAAAATATCCAAGATAACTTGAATTTTAAAAAATTAGGCTATCAGAGCAAATCACCACAAATAACTGAATCACAAATAATTTATACTGTTTATCGTCCTTTAAATATTCCTATTCCACAAGGGGATGCACATCTAGGTAAAGTACAGTCTGGTGCAAGTAGTTATGATATTCACTTCCAATGTAAAATCATTTTTGAGTTAGATCAAAATATTGCGAAAGCTGTTCACTACACAGGACGAGCTTGCTAAAGACTAAATTTTTTATATAAAAAAACGCAGCCTAAGCTGCGTTTACACGATATCTAAAATAAAATATTAAGCGAGTGCTGCAACGACTGCATCACCCATTTCTACTGTACCGACTTGATTCATGCCTTCTGACATGATATCACCTGTACGCAAACCTTGATCTAAAACGTTACCTACAGCGTCTTCAATCGCTTTAGCAGCCGCTTCTTCACGGAAGGTATAACGAAGCATCATTGCAACAGAAAGAATGGTCGCAAGCGGATTCGCTACGTTTTGACCTGCGATGTCTGGCGCAGAACCATGACATGGTTCATACATCCCTTTACCATTTTCATCCAAAGATGCTGATGGCAACATACCAATAGAACCCGTTAACATTGCAGCTTCGTCAGAGAGAATGTCACCGAACAAGTTACCTGTTACAATCACGTCAAACTGTTTAGGTGCACGTACAAGTTGCATTGCAGCATTGTCGACATACATGTGTGAAAGATTAATATTTGGATATTGTTCTTCTTTCAATGCAGTTACCGTTTGTTTCCAAAGCTCTGTCACTTCAAGGACATTGGCTTTGTCGACTGAACAGACTTTGCCACCACGTAAATTTGCCATTTCAAAAGCAACTTTGGCAATACGTTTGATCTCAGATTCGGCATAAACATCAGTGTTATAGCCCTGCTTCTCACCATTTTCCAGTTCACGGATACCACGTGGTTGACCGAAGTAGATCCCACCTGTCAGTTCACGTACGATCAAAATATCTAAGCCCGACACCACTTCTGGTTTTAAGCTTGAAGCATCAGCAAGTTGTGGGTAAAGAATCGCAGGACGTAAGTTTGCAAATAAATTCAATTCACTACGAATTTTTAATAAACCACGTTCAGGGCGGATTGAACGCTCAATCGTATCCCATTTTGGACCACCCACAGCACCTAATAAAATCGCGTCCGCTTTTTTTGCTTGCTCAGCAGTGACCTCTGGATAAGGTGAACCATGTGCATCAATCGCAGCACCACCGAGCAAACCATGTTCCCATGTTAAACCTAAATTAAATTTTTCATTGACGCTGGTCAGGACTTTTTCAGCAGCAGCAACAATTTCAGGACCAATCCCATCACCCGCCAAGATCAAAATTTGTTTAGACATTTGTATTTCCATTTTCATTGTTGACAGTTAAACCGCCAAGTAAGTTTAAATTTTTTGTTCAATATATTCACTTAAGCCTGTCTCTGCATTATAGGGACGGCAAAAACGACGTATGGTGCGTTTCTCTTGCAGCAAATCGACACATAGCGGTGAAGGTGCTGATACATTCAATAAACTTCCTGCACTTTCAGAGCGTTTACGATACATTTTAAAGGTATATTGCTGATTCGCTTTAAAACGATGAATCACATGAAAAACTTCAGCATGTTGTTGAGAAATAGGATAAAAACGTATCACCAATTCATACTGATTTGCAGGTATTTTCAAATACACAGCGTGATTTTTCGGATCTTGACTTGAAAGCTTGAGATAACCTGTTTTCAATGCATCTTTATGAATACGATGGGTATTTTCATCGATCAACGTGATGTTATTGAGTCGGCTAAATTCACAGTTTTCTGCTCCCGTGCAATAAATACTGACATTATTGCGTGGATCATAATATTGGGTTTCCGCTTTTTGAATGCGTGAAAAGTCCGATGTTTGACATGCACTCAATAAAAGACCCAATGCACCTAGTACAATACGATAATCAAAGACCTTAATCATTATTTTGGTCCAACCCTGCCACCTAAAACATATATATTTTTATGTTCCACATGTTAGCAAGAGTTGAACCTTCACGCTATCTATTATGCAATTAAGCCTGTATTTCAGAGAAAACCCATGGACGAGCAGCTTTGGTTTTTTCTTCATAAGCTTTAATCTCATCTGCCGCTTGTAAAGTTAAACCAATATCATCCAAGCCATTCAATAAACAGTGTTTACGGAATGGATCAACCTCAAACTTAAATGCTTCACCGTTTGGAGTGCGAACTTCTTGCGCTTCTAAATCAATCGTTAACTGATAGCCTTCGGTTGCAAAACATTCTTTGAATAATTGATCAACAATTTCTTCTGACAAAATGACAGGTAACATGCCATTTTTAAAACTGTTATTAAAGAAAATGTCCGCATAACTTGGTGCAATGACCGTACGGAAACCATATTCTTCCAACGCCCAAGGCGCATGTTCACGACTTGAACCACAACCGAAGTTAGCACGAGAAATCAAAACCGTTGCACCTTGGTAACGTGGTTGATTCAAGGCAAAATCAGGATTTTTAGGACGTTTAGAATTGTCTTGTCCTAGAAAACCTTCATCTAAATAACGCAATTCATCAAATAAATTTTCACCAAAACCTGTACGTTTGATTGATTTCAAAAACTGTTTTGGAATGATTAAATCTGTATCGACATTGGCACGGTCTAATGGTGCAACGATACCTTGTTCAACGGTATATTTTTTCATTATCTTTGCTCCTATTAGTCCAAATTAGAACGAACGCACATCAACAAAATGACCTGCAATTGCAGCCGCTGCCGCCATTGCTGGACTCACCAAATGGGTACGCCCACCATTACCTTGACGACCTTCAAAGTTACGGTTTGACGTCGAAGCACAGTGCTCACCCGGCTGTAATTTGTCAGCGTTCATCGCTAAACACATTGAACAACCCGGCTCACGCCATTCAAAGCCCGCTTCGATCAAGATTTTATCCAAACCTTCAGCTTCTGCTTGTGCTTTGACTAAACCTGAACCCGGTACAACCATCGCTTGTTTAATCGTAGATGCAACTTTCTTGCCTTTAGCCACTTCAGCCGCTGCACGAATATCTTCGATACGAGAATTGGTACATGAACCAATAAATACGCGATCTAATTGGATATCAGCCAATGCTTGACCACCATTTAAACCCATGTATTGATAAGCACGTGTCCAATCATTACGTTGTACGTCATCTTTGGCTTGTTCTAATGTTGGTACTGCTTGAGACACTGGAATGACCATCTCAGGTGAAGTTCCCCAAGAGACCTGTGGTTCAATCTCTTCACCTTGTAAAACGACTACAGTATCGAAATGTGCACCTTCATCAGAATGCAAAGTATTCCAATAAGCTACCGCAGCATCCCATTGTTCGCCTTTCGGTGCATATGGACGGTCTTTTACATATTCGATCGTTTTATCATCGACTGCAACCATACCCACACGTGCACCGCCTTCGATTGCCATATTACAAACCGTCATACGACCTTCGATGGACATATCACGAAAGACTTGACCGCCAAATTCAATCGCATGTCCTGTACCGCCCGCAGTACCGATCTTACCAATGATTGCCAATACAACGTCTTTTGGTGTGACGCCCTGACCTAATTTACCGTCAACACGCACCAACATATTTTTCATTTTCTTTTGAACTAAGCATTGGGTTGCCAATACATGTTCAACTTCTGATGTCCCGATCCCATGCGCCAAACAACCAAAGGCACCATGTGTTGCTGTATGTGAGTCACCACATACCACCGTCATACCCGGTAAAGTTAAACCTTGCTCAGGACCAACAACATGTGCAATCCCTTGGCGAACATCATTGATGTCAAACTGAACCACATTAAATGTTTTACAGTTATCATCTAAAGTTTGTACTTGAATACGAGATGTATCATCTTCGATCCCTGCAATACCTGCTGTACGCTCTTTGCTTGAAGTGGGTACGTTATGGTCAGGAGTTGCCACATTAGCACTTAAACGCCACGGTTTACGTCCTGCAAGTTGTAAGCCTTCAAATGCTTGTGGTGAAGTCACTTCATGTAATAAATGACGGTCAATATAAAGAAGTGCAGAGCCATCATCTCGTTGTTTTACTAAATGGTCATCCCACAATTTGTCATACAATGTTTTTGCTTTTTGGTTTTCGCCTGCCATGTCGAGGTGCTCCACTGGACTGGGTAATTCTTTCATTAACTTCGATTATAACCACGTTTTTACATAAATCTAATTTATCATTTTTATTAATTTAAAAACTTTTTGGAATAAAATGTTCTCTTAAAAATGCTGCTATTCACCTGTGCAATGACTCAACGATATTTTAAGAAAAAAGTCTTAAATTTTCTATTGCATACTTTTATCAATAAAAGTATGCAATAGGTTTAAATACAATTAATCAGTGCTGTTTAAGCTTTTTAACCCTGTGATTTTTTTATATTCATTGCCATATTTAGAGAAATCTGGCTGAATTTTATCATCAAAAATATTGGCAATTAGTTTTTCACATTGTGATTTAATATTTTTTTCTTTTTCATAAAGTGCCTGAAGAATAATCACCGAGTTAGGATTTCCACTTGAAAATGAAAAATGAGGATTTGCATCTGATAAAGCTTCTTTTACTTCTTTATTATCAACGCCAAAAAACTTCGCTGTAGCAAGACGTGCAGGAAGCATATTGAGCTGAAAATTAGCTTCTCTCATTTGATCTCGATATTCTGCAGCATATTGTGATTCATAATCGTTCAGATAGCGGCGGATTTTTCGATTAAATGAATGCGTTTGACGTTCATAATATTCATAAGCACGTTTTAATTCACGTCCATATTCACGAGCTTCCTGTTGTGTTTCAAGACCTAATGCCTGAATATCACCACAAATTTGCATTTTTAAAGCCATTTCACTTTCAATACGTTGAGATACAATCGCGGCTTCTAATAAATCATTTTCAGGTAAGTCTTTTAAATACGGGCTTCCACCACAACCACCTAACAATACTACCAGCCCCAACAGACCTAATTTGAATTTCATACAATCCCAAATATTTAAAAAATTATAATTAAGTAATTATATTTAAATATTTTTAATTATAAATTATATTTTTAAAAAATATTAAGCCGCCATTTTATGATTTAATTCACAAAACCAATCATCATCAATCAAAAAAACTTTTTTACTTTTTAAATGATAATGATTATTATTTATTTAAGTTAAAAACATTTGTGGTGATTCTCATGGCTCGTATTCAAAATTTCGTACATACCAATCAACGTATTTTCAAAAAAACATTAAGCTACTACATCATGCACATTACAGTAGCAATGCTTGTGGGCTATCTTGTTACAGGCAACGTATGGATGGCAATCACATTAAGTTTACTTGAACCCACTGTTCAAGCTGTTGCTTTTTTCTTCCATGAAAAAGTATGGAACAAAAAAGATGCTCAAGCAGCACAAGCTCTAGAACTAGAAGCAAAAGCATCGTAAAAAATCTGTTATGGAGGTTAATCACCACTCCACCGCAGCGATGAAAACATCCTGATCATTCTAAACAGAATAATATACAAGCTCATCTCATGAAAAAATACAGCACTCGATCACACCCAAATAAAGCGATCATTCAAAAATCTAATAAGCTCTCAAATATATCCACCAAGTATCCTGAAGTGCTTAAAAGTGATGATGTTCTATCTATAAATAAAACCCGCTTTTTATTGTTTTTATGATGTTTTCTACGAATAGATCTTCTATTTTTTATACCGTGAAAATTTGCATAACATTTTTTTATGGAGAAATAAAAAACGTCGTTATTCTTTATGCAATTTAAAAAAAGTAAAAATTGCTTTGATTAATTCTTAAAATTTCTGAATAATGAATTACGCATAAAAATTCTTTATGGATGGAAATTGTTATGAATCTTGCTGCCTTTGAAGCTTTTGTAAAAGTAATGGAAACTGGGTCTATTTCGATGGCAGCAGAACAACTGTTTATTACCCAACCAGCGGTCACCAAACGAATACATAGCTTAGAAGATTATTTTGGTGTCAAACTTTTTGAGTCCGCAGGTCGTGGCGTCCAAGCAACTCATGCTGCTAACTCATTGCTTCCTAAAGTTAAAAATTGGTTAAATGAGCTAGGTGATATTCATCACACGCTTAGTCACGAACAAGGACAAGTGCAAGGTAAATTAAAAATTGGCACAAGCCATCATATTGGTTTACATCACTTGCCAACACATCTCAAAAAATATGTACAAGATTTTCCAAATGTGACTTTAGATGTGCATTTTGTAGACTCAGAACAAGCACATGAACAAGTCTTAGCTGGTGACTTAGAACTTGCCTTTCTCACTTTACCGCCACAAGGTGATGAACGCCTAAAATATGTGAAAATTTGGAATGACCCTTTGGTTTTTGTTGTTGCACCATTTCATCCTTTGGCACAAAAGGAAAATCTAACACTTGAAGACTTAATTGAATATTCAAGTTTAATTCCTGCATCACAAACATATACCAGTCAAATCACTTTAGCTGAGTTTGAAAAACAAGGCTTAAAACCGAAAATTACGATGAGTAATAACACACTCGAAGCCATTCGTATGCTTGTATCTATAGGCTTAGGGTGGTCTGTATTGCCCAAAACTTTGTTAAATCCCGACCTGAAACAGCTTGATATACCTGTCAATATGTATCGCCAATTAGGGATGGTTTGGCATCCTGCGCGTAGTCAATCTCGTGCTGTTTTAGAACTTATTGATATGATGAAATAAATAAAAAAGCTCTCCTTAGTTTAGCGAGGAGAGCTTTTAAAAAATAATATATCGTTTCGTTTTACCTGACTGAATCTTCATGTAATGATTCATTTAACTGATCAACAATCGTTGCCCATTCACCATCTGAACTGAGTTTTTCAGCTAAAAATTGACGTTGTGCTTCCGTCCAAAAATCAGCTTTAGTCAAAAATGTACTAGCATCTAACTGATGTGTTTCAATAAATTTTGCAATTCCCCCTTCGCTTGAGTCTAAACCCAATTGTTCAAATAAATTGGTCATTCTTGGACGTGTTTGGCTCATTTTATTTTCTCCATCAGTTTTAAAATTTCTTATTTCAACATAACATTTTTAATTTTAAAGTGAAGTAGCAAATCTTAAACATCTGAAAATATTTACAAAGTTAAGACATAGATATAATCTTCTCACGATGCTGATTATTTTCAAAATATGGCAATAAAAAACAGCACCGAAGTGCTGTCATTCATCTAAGTCAGAAGTAATCAAATCGACCAATCTTGAATATCCCAACCTTGCTCTTTAGCAAGTGCTTCTAGACGATCATCTGGATTAATCGCAAAAGCATGATCAGCATATTCTAATAAAAAACGGTCATTGATTGAGTCTGAATATGCCCAAGATTCAGTGACATCACGTCCTTCTAACCATTGATCTAAACGTGCCAATTTACCCTTTTGATAACACGGAATATTGATGACTTTTCCTGTGTATTTTCCATCTTTTACTTCAGCATTGGTGGCAATAATTTCCGTGATTCCAAACTCACGAAAAATCGGTGCAGTAATAAAGTCTGAAGTTGCTGTAATCCCAACCAATGCATGCCCTGCATCTTTATGCTTTTGAATTGCTTCAAAACCTTTAGGACGCATTTGTGGGCGAATGACTTTTTGCATAAATAACTGATGCAACTCGGTCAAATAATCATGATCATGTTGTGTTAAAAACTCAAAAACAAATTCATTATACGCAATCGGGTCAAGCTGCCCTGCTTTATAGTCTTCATAAAATTTATCATTCATTGCACGATGTCGGACTGGATCGACCAAGCCTTCATTGACTAAAAACTCTCCCCAAGAGTGGTCAGAGTCGGTATTTAATAAGGTGTGATCTAGGTCAAACAACGCCAATTTCATGAAAATACTCGTTCAAACTGAAATTTAAGAAAAAAATTGTAAATCTATCTCCGCTAGTCGATAGAAATTCGGTAAGATCATAGCAATTTTACAACATTATTACTTTGACTTTATCGAGTTGGACAAAAGAGTGTATGTCCCCATATACAAAGTCAATGAAATTCACAATTTTTAGGTAGCCAAATGATCGATTCAGAAGGTTTCCGACCCAACGTCGGGATCATTTTGGCAAATGATATTGGACAAGTCTTATGGGCAAAGCGCATTGGTCACAATGCATGGCAATTTCCTCAAGGAGGGATCCAGTTTGGAGAAACTCCTGAACAAGCACTTTTTAGAGAACTCCATGAGGAAGTTGGTCTCTTACCAGAGCATGTCCAAATAATTGCGCAAACCGAAGGTTGGCTGCATTATCGTTTGCCACTTCGATACATTAGATCGGACTCCGATCCTGTATGTATTGGACAAAAGCAGAAATGGTTTTTATTAAAATTGGTCGCTTCAACGAAGTATATTCAGTTGAATCTTTCTGACCCACCAGAGTTTGATCAATGGCAATGGGTCAGCTATTGGTATCCACTTGGACAAGTGGTGAATTTTAAACGTGATGTTTATCGTAAAGCAATGATGGAGTTATGTATGCAAATGCCACAGCGTTTACCTGAAAATGCCATAAAAATGTAAATGATTTTTCAGGGAGGTACTGCTATAAATAATAGGTCATCTTGCAACTCAAGCACCATCTAAATTTAAGGAGCTTATATTCATGTCGAACATGCAACTGGACACGCTAAGACGTATTGTCCAAGAGATTAATACCTCGGTCAGCTTGCATGAATCTTTAGAAATTATGGTCAATCAAGTTTCTGAAGCCATGCACGTGGATGTCTGCTCCATTTATTTGTTGGATGAGCGTAATCAACGTTTTGTCCTCATGGCAACCAAAGGACTAAACCCAAACTCTGTTGGAACGGTATCATTACATACCAGTGAAGGTTTAGTGGGCTTAGTTGGGCAACGTGAGGAAATCGTCAATTTAGACAATGCCTTCAAACATGAACGCTTTGCCTATTTTCCTGAAACAGGCGAGGAAATTTATAATTCCTTCCTTGGTGTACCTGTCATGTATCGCCGTAAGGTGATGGGTGTTTTAGTGGTACAAAATAAAGAACCTCAGGATTTTAGCGAAGCGGCTGAGTCATTCTTGGTCACACTGTGCGCTCAACTGTCAGGTGTTATTGCGCATGCTCATGCCGTGGGTAATATCGATGTTTTTCGTAAACCCAATAGTTTACCGACCTATAAAACCTTCCAAGGCATTTCAGGTTCAGGAGGCATTGCCATTGGTCGTGCCGTCATTTTATATCCACCTGCAGATCTGGCAGCAGTACCTGACCGTGAAGCAGACGATATTAGTGAAGAGTTGCAACTTTTAGACCATGCCATTGCTTCAGTACGCAATGAAATTCAGTCTCTAGATGACAAAATGCAAGATGCATTAATGGCAGAAGAACGTGCCCTGTTTAGTGTGTTCTTGCGTATGCTTGATGAGAATGCATTACCGTCTGAGATTAAAACAGAAATTCGTGATGGTCATTGGGCACAAGGTGCGGTACGTATTGTCATCGACAAACATATTGCGCTCTTTGCACAAATGGAAGATGACTATTTACGTGAACGTGTCTCAGATTTAAAAGATTTGGGTCGTCGTATTTTAGCCTATTTACAAGAAGCGGATTCGAGTCATCGTGAGTTGACAGATGAAAGTATTCTGATTGGAGATGAAATCTCTACTGCCGCCTTGGTAGAATTGCCTGTCGATAAAATTGCAGCGATTGTTACCACTGAAGGAGCCATGAACTCACACATGGTGATTGTCGCACGTGCACTTGGCATTCCAACTGTCGTTGGGGTCACTGAACTTCCGGTCAATACACTCGATGATGTGGAAATGATTGTCGATGCACATCAAGGTCGTGTTTTTATCAATCCACCTCGTCGCTTGCGTACCCGCTATAAAGAAATTCAAAAAGAAGAAGAACAAATTGCCAAAGATTTAAAACAGTATGAAACGAAGGATGCTGTCACACCTGATGGTGTTGCAGTCAAACTCTATGTCAATACAGGCTTAATGATTGATGTCGTTCGTGGCGTGCAACGTGGTGCCAAAGGCGTTGGTTTATATCGTTCTGAAATTCCATTTATGCTGCGTGAGCGCTTTCCGGGTGAAGAAGAACAACGGGCAATTTACCGTCAACAACTCAGCCACTTTGCCAATAAACCTGTGGTCATGCGGACACTAGATATTGGTGCGGACAAAGACTTACCTTATTTCTCGATTGAAGAAGAAAACTCAGCATTAGGTTGGCGTGGTATTCGCTTTACCCTTGATCATCCTGAAATTTTTTCTTCACAAATCCGTGCCATGCTCAAAGCTAGCATTGGTTTAAATAACTTACATATTTTACTGCCTATGGTGACTAGTGTCAGTGAAGTTGAAGAAGCATTATATTTACTTGAGCGTGATTGGGTGGCTGTACAAGAGGAAGAACAGGTCAGGATCACCAAACCTAAAATCGGCATCATGGTTGAAGTTCCAAGTGTACTTTTACAGATTGATGAGTTTGCGCCTTTGGTCGACTTTTTCTCTGTCGGCTCTAATGATTTAACTCAATATTTACTTGCTGTTGACCGTAATAATCCACGTGTAGCCAATGTTTATTCGCATTCACATCCTGCGGTACTTCGTGCCTTAACACGCTTAGTACAAGAATGTCATAAGTACGATAAACCTGTCAGTATTTGTGGCGAAATGGCGGGCGATCCATTGACTGCAATTTTACTCATGGCGATGGGCTTCAATACTCTGTCTATGAGTTCAAGTAATATTTTACGCGTACGTAAAGCAATTTGTCATGTGCCTATGCCTGATGCCCAAGCACTATTAGATCAGTCTTTAAAAATGAATAATCCACTCATGGTTAAAAGTTTATTAGAATATTATTTTAAAACGCATGGCTTAGCAGATATGGTGAAAAACTCTTCTCGTGTGGTCAGTTTATAATTTAAATCGTTTATCAATTTTAACAAAGTAATAGAAAGTAAAAAGGTCGATAATCATCAGAATATCGACCTTTTTTGTGTTTAGAATAACCACGTTTTGCATCTTTTTTTCGATCTACAAAAGTTTGGCTTTTGTTAAAATCGTTCATGTGTTTCGCCACAAAGTTGTGAATCACAACTTCTGGCGTAGCTTTTTTCTTCGCCATTTGATTGACCTTTTATATTAAAAACATCAGCATGATGTGAAGCATATAATGCGCTTTTTTGTGCAAAATACAAGCGGATCAAGTACTCATTTGATATAAAAATGTTATTTTCTATCACTGATATTTTAATAATAACTTCAGAAATCAGCAAACTTCTAACTTATTTTCATAAATAACTCAATATCTTAAGTATTTAAAATCATAATTTAACAATTTATTAAATATTTTCAAAAAGATAAATTTGCTTTATTTTAAAAACGTATATATATTGTATATACATTTTTAATCATCACCTTTAGGTGATAAAAACGTTATGGCTGAATTACCCAAAAAAACAAAGGTGAATAAAAAAGATGGACAGCTCTTAATTCGCATTAATAGTGCTGAGCGCGATGAGTTTTTACAACTCTGTGAGCATCTGGACACCAGTGCAGCACGTGAATTAAGAAAATTTATCCGTAGTTTTATCAAAAAACATCAGCCAACGGATCTTCAATCGAAGGAGTAACATGATGTCAAAGCAAGTTAAATCTTTAAAGAAAAAAATCAAAGCACGTTTGGACAAAATTTCAAAACACGAAGGTAAATTGAAAAAGCTCCAAAAAAAGCTGAAAAAACAAAAGTAATCGCGATTACTTTTCCAAGCTTGAACCTTAATCAAAACGCTTAAAATGAAGGTCATCATAAAATGATGACCTTCGTGTTTAAAACTGATCTGTTTTGAATCTCGAAACGTTTAGGCAGCCAAAGCTCTTTCCAACAACCTTTCCACATCTAGAGTTTTCGCATCGACCATGCCCACCACACGTCCATGAAATTCGCTATAACGGGTTTGAATAAACGCATTTGCTACAAAATCAGGCGCATACTGTTTCAGTAAAATCGCTTGCGCGAGAATGACCAAACGGCTGACCAAACTACGTGCCATAAACTGCAATTCATCTGCCTGTAAACTGCTGAACAATTTAAATAATGACTGTAATTCATTTTGTAAAATCACATCTTGTGAAGCAATTTCAGCAAAAGACTTGAACAATACTTCTATAGATTCACCATCCCGCTGAATGGCACGTAACACGTCCAGACACATGACATTGCCCGAACCCTCCCAAATGGTATTGACCGGCGCTTCTTTAAAAATACGTGCCATAATGCCTGTATCAACATAGCCATTGCCACCAAAGACTTCCATCATCTCACCCGTCAGTTCAACAGTACGTTTACACACCCAAAACTTCGCTGCAGGGGTCATGATGCGTTTCCAAGCCTGAGACAAGGCATCATCATGCTCATAGCAATGTGCAAGATGAAATGAGAGTTGCATTGCCGCTTCAGTTTCCAAAGCCAAATCGGCAAGTACTGCTTGCATTAAAGGCTGTTCAGCTAAATGTTTCCCAAAAGCTTTACGCTGACGGGTATAGGCAATGCACTGTACCAATGCCTGACGCAGCATCGCACTTGAACCGACAGAACAAGTCAAACGTGTGTAATTCGCCATTTCAATAATGGTGGGAATCCCCCGTCCTGCTTCACCAATCATGATGCCCCACGCATTTTTAAATTCAACTTCCGAGCTTGAGTTACTGCGGTTGCCGACTTTGTCTTTTAAGCGTTGAATGTGAATATTATTCTTTGTGCCATCTTCCAACCAACGTGGCACAAAGAAACACGCCAAACCATCGTGTTCAGTTTTTGCGACAACCAAGTGTGCATCACACATTGGCGCAGAGAAAAACCATTTATGCCCAGTCAGTAAATAGGCTTTGCCACGACCTGATTCAGCCACAGGCAAAGCAAAAGTTTCATTGGCACGGACATCCGAACCACCCTGCTTTTCGGTCATGCCCATGCCCACCCAAATGGATTTCTTCTGAGCTATAGGCACATCGCGTTCATCATATTCATTGGATAATAATTTTTCGCCGACTTTTGCCCACAGTTCAGGTTCATTTTGAAGTAGTGGAATACTGCCTAAAGTCATAGAGTTGGGACATAAATTTCCACACTCTACTTGTCCTGCAAGAAAGAAACGTGCAGCCCAATCCACCCATTTTGAAGGCGATTGTGGATGGTTAAATGGATATGCATGCGTATTATATTGACGATTTAAACACATCCATTTGTGCCATGAGGGGTGAAATTCAAGGAAATCTTTACGGCGACCTCGGGCATCAAAAGCATGCAAAATCGGCGTGTGTCGATTGGCTAAATCTGCATATTGATAGTATTCAGCTGAACCTGCAATCTGTGCGAGTTCATTCAGTGTTTTTTGATCCTGACTGCCATAACGTTGCAGAATTTCTTGTAAAACCTGATCTGTGCTGAATAAATTGTAGTTTTGCAATTCATCAAACTGATTGTTGATCTCGTGGGTTTGCCATGCTGTGATTGCCTGAGATTGTGCTGTATTCATTTTCAACTCCTGTCTTGTTGTTTTGTCCGATTACATTCAGTATAGAAGAAAATTCAGACTTGGATGTTCGGATTATTTTTATGGCTTTAGCAAGCATCAATGTACGGCGTAAGCCCCGTCAATCAAGAGCGCGTATGACTCAAGAAGCGCTGATGGAAAGTTTTGTTCGGCTTTTGCATGAACGTGCTGCGCATGAAATTACCATTCGGGAAATCACCGAGCTTGCAGGTGTCGGTTTGGGCACGTTTTATGAGTATTTTTCCAAAAAGGAAGATTTGATTGCCTTGCTGATTCATCAGCATGTAAAAACCAATGCTGAAACAGTTCAAAGTTATGCACAAAGTCTGTATGAGTTATCCACAAATTTACTGTTGGGTGATTATTTAAAGCAGGTGATTAATTTTCAATTGCAACAAATGCAGGCACAACAGTTTTTATGGGCACAGTCTTTTTTGTTGGAACGGCAGATTTCGAGTATTGAAATTTATCAGAAAAGTTATGCCATGATGGTACAAATGTGGCGCAGTATTCTTGTGCCTTTTGTACAGGATGATAAGCAATTGCAACGTATGAGTTTAAATGTGCAACGGATTTGCTATGGTTTTATTTCTCAGACTTTACTGATTGAACCTGATTTTAAGGACTGGGAGGCTTTGGAGGGGGATGTGGTCTGTATTCTAAAGAATTTAGCTTAACGCATATTAGGTTTGTAAATAAATATGTCTATTTATTGGCAAAAGACACCAAAACAGCTCAAAAACAAAGCGGCATGTTTCAAGTCGCCTTTTTTACGGATGAATGACAATTTTTTAATTAATTAAGTTTTTGAAAAACAATAATATTTAACTTTTATGTTATTCCTAAGTAGAAATGTCCTACCTAATAACCAAATAGAAATGTCCTATATGGACAATTCCAAGTCAAGCACA
>NZ_JACANS010000040.1:0-5604 GCF_030329305.1 Acinetobacter sp. 251-1
ATTCAGTTTTTTGTCGTGATTAAATTGTGACTCAAATGCCTATTCTTTATCAAATTTCTTATCCCGAATTCACGTTAATTGTAGACAAAATTAATATTCACATGATCTTCCAATTTTAAAATTGCGCTCTAATGAGCGCCATTTTTTTTTGACTGTATTCTTTAATATTCACCTCAGCTTGAGCCGCTATTCTGCAACTAAAATACAGTCAACAAAGGTTTTTTATGGCTCAGAACACAGCAACATCTTCTACAGATTTACTGATTCGATTTCTGCATATCGTCATTATTTTGAGCTTTACTGGGGCTTATCTCACGGGGGATGCAGAAGAATGGCATCAAGTGCATATGGCGTTTGGCTATACACTTGGTATTAGCCTGATATTAAGAATTTTATGGCAGTTTCTTGCTTCTCGATTTGCTCATACTCAGCCTTCAGGGGCGAGCCGTCGATTTAATGTGATCAAGCCATTTGTGCAGCGCTATTGGGCGCAACCGCAGCAATGGCTTTCCCCAGCATTTTTAAAAGCAGCCAGTTCCAGCCTGTTTCAGCTGAGCATACTGGGTGCTTTTTGCCTGATGCCCTTAACTGTACTGGCAGGCTTTTTAACAGACTATACGCATAGCCACAGTTTAAAAGAAGTGCATGAACTATTCGCAAATCTGTTTTTAGCTACTGTATTACTACACTTGACAGCACTGACACTGAATAGTGTTCTACTTAAAAAATGGCTAGCAAAGCGTATGTTTTGGGGGACACAATCACATTCATGGTTCACCCTGTTTGCTTCAGTCCTTTCACTAGGCGTGTTGGTCGCTTTCTGGTTTTGGTATTTTAGCTAAGCTTTTATGAGAGCAACACAGATGAAGCTCTATTTAACATAATGGCTGTTATACGAAATTCAGTTGTCAGAAACCATTTATTACATCAAAAGTAATGAAAAAGTAAAGAATATGACTTATATTATCTTTACTTTAATGGTTTTTGAGTGAGGGAATCATGTCCGCAGTCAATTTCAATATGCGCTTAGAAGCAGAGTTAAAAGAACAAGTTACCCCAATTTTGGAAGACTATGGTTTGACTATGCCTCAAGCATTCAAACTGTTCTTGAATCAAATCGTTAAAACTAAAGCGATTCCTTTGTCTTTTGACTATGCACGAGAACCTGCTTTAACTCCTAAAGCAGCAGCCAAGTTACTTCAATCTTTAAAAGAGATTGAAAATGGCGAGTACACCGAGTACGAAACGGTAGAAGAAGCGATTAAAGCTATGTCGGAAGAAGCACATGGCTAAACGTAAGATTATCGTAACCAGTTCTTTTAAACGTGATATTAAAAGACGTTATTTAGAACTGGTTACGGCTGAATGGGCAGAAGTATTAGATTGTTTAGTCGCAAATAATCCTTTGCCTGAAAAGTATTTAGATCATCCCTTGAAAGGTGGTGCAGAGTTTAAAAATTGTCGTGATTGTCATGTGAAGCCTGATTTAGTCTTGATCTATAGGCTTGTTGGTGACGATATTTTAGAACTGCATCAGTTGGATAGCCATTCCGAAATTTTTGGATGACTATCGCTCGATGCTTTGAAAGATGGCTTTAGCCATGTTTCAAAGTCGGGCAACTTTGCGACTGCTGTCATTGATTCGGTGATGGCAAGAGCCGAGCAAAGTACTGTCTAATCATTATTTTGGGTCAATCACACAATAATCCTTATTCGCTCCGTGACAGTCATTTTTCATGATGCGAACGCAAGACTTCCCATTGCAATTTTTAATATCTAGGCTGTATTTTTGTTCTAGCCATGCAACGTCTGCTCTACGCTGTTTGATTTCGTCCATGCTCGGCACATATAAAAATAATGCTAAAAAGAAAACGATCAGCAAGCTAACAAAAGCACTGGCGTAGATTGCCATGAATCGCCAGTCAAGTTGATTGGTTGCATTGTTTAATTCCCGAATACTGTTGTTGAGTGTGTCTATTTGCTTCTGATTGGCGTTTTTTAGGTGTTTTTCGGTCTTATTGAGTACTCCGCTAGCCACTTCCTTGTAAAACGCTTCTAATCGCTTGTTATCGTCTGCTATGGCTTCTCGATACTCTTTCATAGATGCCAGTAAAATATAGAGCTGGTCATCTAGGTCGTTTTGGTTGCTCATCGGTACATTCCGCCCTGATCTAAGTCTTGTGATGCTTTACGGTTGGCTCGCTCGGCTTGCTGTTGCTCTAGTTTTTGCTGTCGTTGTATTTCGGCTTGGCGTTCTTGTTCTAGGCGTTTAGCTTCTTGGTTTTTCTGCCATTGCTCGAAGCCTTGCTCGGCACGGTTTAAACCGTGCTGTAAAACGCTGTCTGTGCGCTGTTGCTGTTGTTTGAGGTGTTGGGCGTTGTGTTGCTTCACATGGTCGTTATAACGGCTGATTTCGGTGTCTATGCCTTGTCTACGAAGTTGAGTGACCGAAGTCCCCTCATGAATGGTGGCTTGTAGTCCATTGTTCTGATCGGCATAGCTGCGGTGGTCTATTTTTTCTCGGTAGCCTGCTCGCTCCAGTGCGTGATTGGCTAAATCCGCCCATGTTTCCCGAATCTGTTTGATGTCGTCTTGGGTTGTTCCCATATTTAGGCTTTTGCGTTTGGCATTACTTAACTCAATATCGGTTTTTGTCGTCAAAGTGAGTTTATTGTCAGGGTCTAATTCAGCTTTTCGGGTGGTCAGCATGATATGGGCGTGATGGTTTTTATCATTTCCGCTTTTGCTGGGTTCGTGAATGGCTAAATCTGCGATCACGCCATAGCGATCAACAAGTGATTGGGCAAACTCTTTTGCCAAGTCCTTACGTTGATCTGCATCCAGTTCATCAGGTAAGGCAATCACCCATTCTCTAGCGGTTCGAGCATCTTTGCGGTTTTCGGACTGTTCCGCCAAGTTCCACAACTCGCTACGGTCTATTTCTATATCAAGGTTAGACACAATTTCGCTATGGGCGACACCGTCCTTTCTCGTAAAGTCGTGGGTTAGTCCTGTTCGTTCATCTTTGAGTTTTTCCCCTGAACGGTAGGCAGACGATGCAACCGCAGTTCGTCCCGAACTTCGATTCACTGTTTTTGTTGAGCAATGATAAATCGCCATTTTTTCTTTCGCCTTTTTAAATTGCGTAGCAATTTTTTGGGGTTAAGGGGATTCCCCTTACGCAACGATGACTTGAATGAAATTCAAGTCGTAAGTGCGCATTTCATGAAAAACACGATAGCATATAGCTTGCTTGAATTCCAATTCATAGAGCCTTATGCTTGAGTGGTTTTCTACATCCCGAAATTAGACGTTATGACAAAATCTGCTGAAAATATCGAAAAGAAAATTGAAGCCCAATTAGAGAAGCTGAAACAGTTAAAAGCGCAAAAACAAGCTATCGAAGCAAGAGAACGTACTAAGCAAAAGGAACAGCAACGAAAAGATGATACTCGGCGTAAAATTTTGCTCGGTTCTTATTTAATTAAAAAGATGCAAAGTAACGAAGCCAACAAAGAAAAAATACTCGCTGAACTCAATGAATATTTAACAGAAAATAGAGATAGACAGCTTTTTGATTTGCCTTTAAAACCAGAATCTACAAATATTTAGGTAGTTAAAAATGGATAAAAAAGCTTTTTTTAAACAGTTTTTTGAGATTGAGGCTAATTCATCTTTATCTCATACAGAAGATGTCTACAAAGATTTTGACTTCTCTCTCATGGTTTCAAATCCAATAGGAAGTGAGCCTTATATTGTTGTTTTTAGCCCAGTGAATGAAAAATTTAATCACTCGATCATTCTAGAGCTACCTCAAAATGAGCATCATATTAATTTGGGATGGACTGATCTTTTCCTAATTGACAAAAAGACTGTTAGAAAAGGCAGTAAGCGAATTAAGTTGTTGAAATTGATTGATAAATTTTTAAAATCTAATAGCTTAATTCAAACCTGATTTTTATTAGCTCTTTGTTTTTCTTGCTCGGCTTTATACTCTAGTACTCTGTACACGACAAATTTCATAGGATCCTTGTCCTATCAGGCTTTTTCTTTCTTAAAATTGCTAGTACTTTCTTAAATTCTTCTTTTTTTCCAAAACCAATCAAACGTAGAATAGCCATTTGAACATAGTCCAAACCGTAGCGAAATAAACTTACTGAAAGTCGTCCATGCTTCTTTATTTTTATCGCTTTTTTCCGATCATGTTGCCATTCACCTGTTAAATAGCACCAACAGAAACCGATAGCTAGCACTGCTATCAATTTCTTGACTCGTCTAGGGTCTGTTAAACGAGTATTTTCAAGATTGAATCCACGTCCTTTGAGACAACTAAATAACGTTTCGATTTCCCAGCGTAATGCATAATCACGAATAGCAGAAGCATTAAACATAGGAGAAACAACAAGTAAAAGCTCTCCATCTTCTAATCGTAGCGCACTAATATACAGTTTCACTCGACCAACTCAAATACGTCGTTTACGACATTCAGTTTGACCAACTTGAAGATGACGAAATAAATCACTAATTTTATGATTCTTGGCTAAGTGATTGGTCACAATAAAGTTTTTTTAACACGTATACAGAAGTTAATGTCATTTTCAATTAACCATGTAAACCATTTCTCACCGATAAATTCTCTGTCTGCAAACACATTCACAATACGATCTTTACCAAAAATGGAGATAAAGCGTTGAATCAAAGCAATACGCTCTTTTGTATCTGAATTTCCACGTTTATTGAGCAATGTCCAAACAATAGGTATCGCTATTCCACGATAGACGATGGCTAACATCAAGATATTAATATCTCGTTTTCCCCATTTCCAATTAGTTCTATCCAAAGTTAATTGGACTTTATTGAATGAAAATATATTGAAAATTAACTGAGAAATTTGACGATAATCGAAATACTGATCTGCAAAGAAGCGTTGTATACGTCGATAAAATGATTGTGGTAATCACTTGATGGGTAAGGCTTTAGATGCAGAAGAAAGATTACATGTCTGTTTTACAATTAATGCAAGCATAATCAGTGTAAAACATTTTGCATGTGACTTGTTCCACTTTAGATATTTGTTTAAGATGAGATGTAACTCATTGAAATGTGTCATCATATTCGTCGTCAGAAAACAAGTATTATGCCATTATTTCAATGAGTTATCTTTTTTTGTCGTGTACAAAGATATTTTTTTAATGATAAATAAAAAGCCTATTTTTAAAGAAATTTAGCATACGGCATAGTGAAAACAACAATAGAGCAATTACTCAACAATAAACATTAACATCAATTATTTAGATCATATTCAATTTTAATAAAAAGACAAATGTGTATTAAAAATAGCCATCATACGTCTATTTTTGATTACAAAATATAATGAGGGGATTGCTTCCCATTTCATACATTTTTCATATATAAAAAGACATACTATTTTTAAGGTTTTTCTAAACCAATTTTTTTACTTCATAATTTTTAACATCATAATTAAAGGTGAACCATGCAAAATAAGAAGCGCACCCCATTAGACGCGCAACAGTCCCATCTTTGGATTATTGGTGGTGGTATCGCAGGTATGGCTGCTGCTGCATTTGCAATCCGTGATGCCAA
>NZ_JACANS010000041.1:0-1977 GCF_030329305.1 Acinetobacter sp. 251-1
TATGAAGAACAACTTGTGTGGATTTTTACTGGTTGATTGATCGAAATTATTTTCATTGATTGATGGTAGAAATTACTCGAAGTTTATTTGAGAAATTAATGTCAGAAAATTGATGAGCCAGATTTGGTGTTTAGAATAAAACACTATTGATTTTAAACTGAAGAGTTTGATCATGGCTCAGATTGAACGCTGGCGGCAGGCTTAACACATGCAAGTCGAGCGGGGAAAGGTAGCTTGCTACTGGACCTAGCGGCGGACGGGTGAGTAATACTTAGGAATCTGCCTATTAGTGGGGGACAACATCTCGAAAGGGATGCTAATACCGCATACGCCCTACGGGGGAAAGCAGGGGATCATTTGACCTTGCGCTAATAGATGAGCCTAAGTCGGATTAGCTAGTTGGTGGGGTAAAGGCCTACCAAGGCGACGATCTGTAGCGGGTCTGAGAGGATGATCCGCCACACTGGGACTGAGACACGGCCCAGACTCCTACGGGAGGCAGCAGTGGGGAATATTGGACAATGGGGGGAACCCTGATCCAGCCATGCCGCGTGTGTGAAGAAGGCCTTATGGTTGTAAAGCACTTTAAGCGAGGAGGAGGCTACTTTGGTTAATACCTAAAGATAGTGGACGTTACTCGCAGAATAAGCACCGGCTAACTCTGTGCCAGCAGCCGCGGTAATACAGAGGGTGCGAGCGTTAATCGGATTTACTGGGCGTAAAGCGTACGTAGGCGGCTTTTTAAGTCGGATGTGAAATCCCTGAGCTTAACTTAGGAATTGCATTCGATACTGGGAAGCTAGAGTATGGGAGAGGATGGTAGAATTCCAGGTGTAGCGGTGAAATGCGTAGAGATCTGGAGGAATACCGATGGCGAAGGCAGCCATCTGGCCTAATACTGACGCTGAGGTACGAAAGCATGGGGAGCAAACAGGATTAGATACCCTGGTAGTCCATGCCGTAAACGATGTCTACTAGCCGTTGGGGCCTTTGAGGCTTTAGTGGCGCAGCTAACGCGATAAGTAGACCGCCTGGGGAGTACGGTCGCAAGACTAAAACTCAAATGAATTGACGGGGGCCCGCACAAGCGGTGGAGCATGTGGTTTAATTCGATGCAACGCGAAGAACCTTACCTGGTCTTGACATAGTAAGAACTTTCCAGAGATGGATTGGTGCCTTCGGGAACTTACATACAGGTGCTGCATGGCTGTCGTCAGCTCGTGTCGTGAGATGTTGGGTTAAGTCCCGCAACGAGCGCAACCCTTTTCCTTATTTGCCAGCACTTCGGGTGGGAACTTTAAGGATACTGCCAGTGACAAACTGGAGGAAGGCGGGGACGACGTCAAGTCATCATGGCCCTTACGACCAGGGCTACACACGTGCTACAATGGTCGGTACAAAGGGTTGCTACCTAGCGATAGGATGCTAATCTCAAAAAGCCGATCGTAGTCCGGATTGGAGTCTGCAACTCGACTCCATGAAGTCGGAATCGCTAGTAATCGCGGATCAGAATGCCGCGGTGAATACGTTCCCGGGCCTTGTACACACCGCCCGTCACACCATGGGAGTTTGTTGCACCAGAAGTAGGTAGTCTAACCGCAAGGAGGACGCTTACCACGGTGTGGCCGACGACTGGGGTGAAGTCGTAACAAGGTAGCCGTAGGGGAACCTGCGGCTGGATCACCTCCTTAACGAAAGATTGACGATCGGTAAGAATCCACAACAAGTTGTTCTTCATTGAAGTATCTGAGGGTCTGTAGCTCAGTTGGTTAGAGCACACGCTTGATAAGCGTGGGGTCACAAGTTCAAGTCTTGTCAGACCCACCATTCTGACGAACACATTATTTAATTGAAAAATTAAATATTGAGTACAGGGAATTAGATATTTTAGATCTTAAGCTGGGGACTTAGCTTAGTTGGTAGAGCGCCTGCTTTGCACGCAGGAGGTCAGGAGTTCGACTCTCCTAGTCTCCACCA
>NZ_JACANS010000041.1:2077-5570 GCF_030329305.1 Acinetobacter sp. 251-1
TCTGTGATTTATCACAGTTGACTGCGATCTGACGAAGACGTAGTGAATCATTAACAGAATATATTTGAGTTGAAATAAATTGTTCATACTCATTTCAAGTAGGCAACTACAAGAAATGAGTTACTAGCGATAAAACTGAATCAAGCGTTTTGGTATATGAATTTAGATTGAAGCTGTACAGTGCTTAAGTGCACAAGACGCCAACTGTATGATTGACTAAGTAATTAGTTGATCTGTTGCTCATCCTACTTGTAGGGATGAACGACTGTTTGGGGTTGTATAGTCAAGTAATTAAGTGCATGTGGTGGATGCCTTGGCAGTCAGAGGCGATGAAAGACGTAATAGCCTGCGATAAGCTTCGGGGAGGCGGCAAATATCCTGTGATCCGGAGATTTCTGAATGGGGAAACCCACTTACCATAAGGTAGGTATCGTATGATGAATACATAGTCATACGAGGCGAACGAGGGGAAGTGAAACATCTCAGTACCCTTAGGAAAAGAAATCAATTGAGATTCCCTCAGTAGCGGCGAGCGAACGGGGATCAGCCCATTAAGTTATATGTGTTTTAGCGGAACGCTCTGGGAAGTGCGACCGTAGAGGGTGATAGTCCCGTACACGAAAGGGCACATATAATGATGACGAGTAGGGCGAGGCACGTGAAACCTTGTCTGAATATGGGGGGACCATCCTCCAAGGCTAAATACTCCTGACTGACCGATAGTGAACCAGTACCGTGAGGGAAAGGCGAAAAGAACCCCTGTGAGGGGAGTGAAATAGATCCTGAAACCGCATGCATACAAGCAGTGGGAGCCGACTTGTTCGGTGACTGCGTACCTTTTGTATAATGGGTCAGCGACTTATATTCAGTAGCAAGGTTAACCGTATAGGGGAGCCGTAGAGAAATCGAGTCTTAATAGGGCGTATAGTTGCTGGGTATAGACCCGAAACCGGGTGATCTATCCATGAGCAGGTTGAAGGTTGGGTAACACTAACTGGAGGACCGAACCCACTGTCGTTGAAAAGCCAGGGGATGACTTGTGGATAGGGGTGAAAGGCTAATCAAACTCGGTGATAGCTGGTTCTCCCCGAAAGCTATTTAGGTAGCGCCTCGGACGAATACCATTGGGGGTAGAGCACTGTTTCGGCTAGGGGGTCATCCCGACTTACCAAACCGATGCAAACTCCGAATACCAATGAGTACTATCCGGGAGACAGACTGCGGGTGCTAACGTCCGTAGTCAAGAGGAAAACAATCCAGACCGCCAGCTAAGGTCCCAAAATCTATATTAAGTGGGAAACGATGTGGGAAGGCATAGACAGCTAGGAGGTTGGCTTAGAAGCAGCCACCCTTTAAAGAAAGCGTAATAGCTCACTAGTCGAGTCGGCCTGCGCGGAAGATGTAACGGGGCTAAAATATAGTACCGAAGCTGCGGATGTATACTATGTATACGTGGTAGGGGAGCGTTCTGTAAGCCGATGAAGGTGGATTGAGAAGTCTGCTGGAGGTATCAGAAGTGCGAATGCTGACGTGAGTAACGACAAAACGGGTGAAAAACCCGTTCGCTGAAAGACCAAGGGTTCCAGTCCAACGTTAATCGGGGCTGGGTGAGTCGACCCCTAAGGCGAGGCCGAGAGGCGTAGTCGATGGGAAATTGGTTAATATTCCAATACTTCTGTGTAATGCGATGAGAGGACGGAGAAGGTTAAGTCAGCCTGGCGTTGGTTGTCCAGGTGAAAGGTTGTAGGCATGTATCTTAGGCAAATCCGGGGTACTCTATGCTGAGAACTGATAGCAAGCTGTACTTGTACAGTAAAGTGGCTGATACCATACTTCCAAGAAAAGTCTCTAAGCTTCAGTTACACAGGAATCGTACCCGAAACCGACACAGGTGGTCAGGTCGAGTAGACCAAAGCGCTTGAGAGAACTCTGCTGAAGGAACTAGGCAAAATGGTACCGTAACTTCGGGAGAAGGTACGCTGCTTTTGGTGATGGAACTTGCTTCCTGAGCTGAGAGCAGCCACAGAAACTAGGCCCCTGCAACTGTTTATTAAAAACATAGCACTCTGCAAACACGAAAGTGGACGTATAGGGTGTGATGCCTGCCCGGTGCTGGAAGGTTAATTGATGGGGTTAGCGTAAGCGAAGCTCTTGATCGAAGCCCCAGTAAACGGCGGCCGTAACTATAACGGTCCTAAGGTAGCGAAATTCCTTGTCGGGTAAGTTCCGACCTGCACGAATGGCATAATGATGGGGGCGCTGTCTCCAGCAGAGGCTCAGTGAAATCGAAATCGCCGTGAAGATGCGGTGTACCCGCGGCTAGACGGAAAGACCCCGTGAACCTTTACTGCAGCTTGACATTGAACTTTGATCTTACTTGTGTAGGATAGGTGGGAGGCTTTGAAACCGAGACGCTAGTTTCGGTGGAGCCAATCTTGAAATACCACCCTGGTAATATTGAGGTTCTAACTCTGTCCCGTTATCCGGGACGAGGACCATGTCTGGTGGGTAGTTTGACTGGGGCGGTCTCCTCCTAAAGAGTAACGGAGGAGTACGAAGGTGCGCTCAGCGTGGTCGGAAATCACGCGTAGAGTATAAAGGCAAAAGCGCGCTTAACTGCGAGACCCACAAGTCGAGCAGGTACGAAAGTAGGTCTTAGTGATCCGGTGGTTCTGTATGGAAGGGCCATCGCTCAACGGATAAAAGGTACTCTGGGGATAACAGGCTGATACCGCCCAAGAGTTCATATCGACGGCGGTGTTTGGCACCTCGATGTCGGCTCATCTCATCCTGGGGCTGAAGCAGGTCCCAAGGGTATGGCTGTTCGCCATTTAAAGAGGTACGCGAGCTGGGTTTAGAACGTCGTGAGACAGTTCGGTCCCTATCTACCGTGGGCGCTGGAAATTTGAGAGGATCTGCTCCTAGTACGAGAGGACCAGAGTGGACGAACCTCTGGTGTACCGGTTGTGACGCCAGTCGCATCGCCGGGTAGCTATGTTCGGAAGGGATAACCGCTGAAAGCATCTAAGCGGGAAGCCTACCTCAAGATAAGATTTCCCTAGGACTTTATGTCCTCTAAAGAGCCGTTGAAGACTACGACGTTGATAGGTTGGATGTGGAAGTGCAGCGATGCATGAAGCTGACCAATACTAATTGCTCGTGAGGCTTGACTATACAACACCCAAACAGTTGTTGTATAAAAGCTTAATCGATTCATAACTGATCTAATGATCAGGAAAATCCTTGATTCAGATAACGCTAGAACATACAATTCAACGCAAATAACATTCTGTTAAACTCATTTGGAAAAAGCATTGGCATACACTGAAAAGTGAATAAATAAGACCAAAGCAAGTATCCATAACAGTTTGCTGGCGACAATAGCAAGAGTGAACCACCTGATCCCTTCCCGAACTCAGAAGTGAAACCTCTTAGCGCTGATGGTAGTGTGGGATTACCCATGTGAGAGTAAGTCATCGCCAGCTTTTAAATT
>NZ_JACANS010000042.1:0-5114 GCF_030329305.1 Acinetobacter sp. 251-1
TGAATGGATATAATTCAGGAATTCAGCAGATTTTAAAACCTATTGAATTAAAATCTGCTTAAGCCGAATTCACGTTAAATACAAACTTTAGATGTAAGACTCCGTCAAAAACAAACCACTTATGTTATTTTCCAAGAATGGTATAACTTAAAATTTTATTTTGAGAACATCATAAAAAATGCCCAATCACATGATTGGGCATTTTTATATTCATTTAATCAATAACTTAATCTTCAGCTTCATCAGGGTTTTTAACCAAATGAATGGTTGCCAAAATCAACCCACCCCATAATAAAACAATGGATAAAATCATCATCACAATCGCAGATGTATTCATTTTAATTCTCCTTCGACGCTGTGTCTTTCGTCAAACTTAAAAGGATTGCACCAAGAACAAAGAACGCCACGACACCACCACCAATCAACCATAAAGTTAATGCAGGATAACCACCATACCCTTCTGTGATGATTGCTTTAATCGTCAATAATAATGCAACCAACAATGAAATCGGTGTAATAATAGTCAGAAGAAAATTCCAACCATTACCCAGCTTAATACTTGAGTATTGATTCACATGAGCTTCTAATTGAGCCATCAATGGACGACGGAACCAAGACACTAAAATAATCGACAATAAACCACCACCAACAATACCAATGTTATTGGCAAAGTAATCGATGATGTCAACAAAAGTAATTGCACTGTGTGTAGAGAATAAAATCGTTGAAATGACAGCAGATATACCACCAATAATAGTTACAGCTTTATTTTTAGACCAACCAAATTTATCCTGAAATGCGGCAATAGGCACTTGTAAAATACTCACCATAGAGGTAATCCCTGCTACGACAAGTGAAGCAAAGAACAAGAAGCCAAATAAGTCACCACCTGACCCCATACTTGAAATGATTTTTGGGAATGCGATAAAGGCTAAGCCAATTCCCCCTGAAACCACATCTTTTACGGGAACACCTGAACTTTGTGCCATAAAACCAAGTGCAGCAAATACCCCAATCCCTGCCAGAATCTCAAAGGATGAGTTTGCCAATGCCACAACAACACCTGAACCCGTCATATTGGCTTTTTTATTTAAATAAGATGCATACGTCAACATAATCCCGAAACCCACAGAGAGTGAGAAGAAGATATGACCAAATGCAGCCAACCATACTTTATAATTGGTCATTGCTTCCCAATTTGGCGTGAAGAAAGCATTTAATCCTTCTGTTGCCCCTGGCAAGCGTAATGCTTGAATCACAAGGATAGAAAATAAAATGACCAATAAAGGCATAAAAATTTTATTGGCAAGTTCTACCCCACGACGTACACCACCATAGAGAATAAACATCACTACAGCCCATACAATGACTAAACCAAAAAACAAAGTGGGTACAAAACCAAATGCCAGACCTTCCCCATTTGCTAAATAACTTTTAAAGAAAAAGGCCTCTGTATCGCTCCCCCATTGTTGACCAAAGGAATAGAACATATAACTACCTGCCCATGACAAGACACTGGCATAGTAAATCCCGATGACCAAAGTCACCATGACTTGCCACCACCCCAATGCTTCACTATTCATTAATTTTTTATACGCAATTGGTGGCGCTTTACGATATTTGTGCCCCACTGCGTAGTCTAAAAATAATAAAGGCAACCCTGCTGCAAAAATTGCAATTAAGTAAGGTACTAAAAATGCACCCCCACCATTTTCATAAGCGACATAAGGGAAACGCCAAATGTTACCCAAACCTACGGCTGAACCAATCGCCGCCAAAATAAAGCCTGATCGTGCAGACCAACTTTCACGATTATCTGACATAGAAAATACCTACGATGTGTGGACTCCACATTGCCGCATATTGTGTTTATCTTTAACATGCAAAAGGAGTCCAATTCCTAAATTCTTTTTGTTTGAATAAAACAGCACCTTGTGAGCACTTTGTTGTTATTACAAACCAATATTTTGTTGTGATTTCTTGCTTAAAGAAAATCTTAAAAAATATTGTTTAATGGCGCAACAATACCTGTTTTCCTTGCCTTTTACTGTAATTTCTACACTAAATTCGACTTTAGAATGAACATTTTCTAATTAATTGCTTATTTTTTTATCCTTTCCCCCTTTAGTAGATTTTTATTTTAAGCCTTAAGTTTTATTTCGCATTGCTCGGAATTCGATAATGCCCAATAATTTTATATTCATTTAAAATATCATTTTCACGCGTTCCATAACCAATGTTATGAATCACCAATGGCACTTTTGAAAGTACCGTAGTTTTGTCAGAAATAATACCGATATGTGTCAGCCCTTTGCCTAAATCCCACGCCACAATATCGCCTGCTTTATAGTGCTGATCCTGAACCGCATAACCTTGTCGTTGAAAATAGGTCATAATGTTCGGAACACGACGATGATCAATATTTTTATCAGTGGCTTTTAATCCCCATTTTTTTGGGTACTTAGAAAAATTAGCTTTCATGTCTTCGTGGATACGTTGTTGTAAATCAATCCCTTGGTGACGTAATGCTCGAATCACCACATCTGTACACACACCTTTGACCAAAGGTACATCCCCCATGGGATATTTGAGCTGTGTATAGGCTGGGTCGTAATAGAGTGTTTTCCAAATTTGTGAGCGTGCATCGGTTACCAATTTATCAGATTGAAATGCCCAAATTTGCACACTGAGTAACGATACAACGAATAGTACAGATAATTGTTTAAATGATTTTATTGTCATTAGAAAATACCTAAGAAAAACAAGGAGCCGAGACTCCTTGATAAATGAATTACTGTTAAAAATATTATTGTTTAATCACCAAAAGGCGTTCTTCCTGCATATCACGAATCGCCGATTGAATGCCCTCACGACCTAAGCCTGAATCTTTCACACCGCCATAGGGCATGTTGTCCACACGGAAAGTTGGGATATCATTAATAATCACACCACCCACATGTAGATGATCCCATGCATAGAGCATCTTGTTTAGATTTTGAGTATAAACACCTGCTTGTAAACCAAAACGACTCTTATTGATTGTGGCAATCCCTTTTTCAAAATCCTTATATTTTTCTAAAATCGCCACTGGACCAAAGGCTTCATTTTGGTAAATTTCAAGAGATTCATCGACATTTTCCAACAAAGTAGGCTCAAATAAAACACCATTTAGAGTACCACCGGTTAAGATTTTAGCACCTTTC
Organism: Acinetobacter sp. 251-1; assembly: GCF_030329305.1. Taxonomy (NCBI): domain Bacteria; kingdom Pseudomonadati; phylum Pseudomonadota; class Gammaproteobacteria; order Moraxellales; family Moraxellaceae; genus Acinetobacter; species Acinetobacter sp. 251-1. The sequence continues at coordinate 3,204 of NZ_JACANS010000042.1, forward strand.
TTTTCAGCTTTATCTACCCATTTTTTCAAACGAACAGCTTCAGATGCTTTGATTATTGGGCCAACAATCGTCGTTTCCAAGCTTGGATCTGCCGCATGAATTTTCTTCAATTTCGCTAAAACTTTCTTCTTAAACTCGGCATAAATATCTGAATGCACCAAAATCCGTTGCACACTAATACAAACTTGCCCAGCATGACTATATGCACCACTGATCACACGATCCACCAATGCATCAGTCATTTCAGTATCTGGTTCAATCAAAACCGCTGCGTTGCCACCCAATTCTAAAGTGACTTTCTTACGGCCTGCACGTGCTTTCATATCCCATCCCACTTGGTCAGAACCTGTGAAACTTAATAGTTTAAAACGGTCATCCGTCACTAAAACATCTGCGTGTTCACGTGGGCATGGCAATACAGAGAAAGCCCCTTTAGGCAATTCTGTTTCTGCCAATACTTCAGCAATTTTCAAGGCTGAAATTGGTGTCAAACTTGCAGGTTTTAAAACAAATGGACAACCTGCAGCAATTGCAGGTGCAATTTTATGAGCAGTTAAATTCAATGGAAAATTAAATGGGCTAATCAAAGACACTGCACCAATTGGAACATGTTGTACCATCCCCCGATAAGCCGAAGCTGCTGCAGTCACAGCCAAAGGCATCAAGCGACCATCATCGATTGTAGTAACAGCATCAGCTGCGATTTGAAAAGTATTAATTAATCGTTCTACTTCTGCTGCGGCAGCAAGTTTAGGTTTTCCACCTTCTGCGATTAATAATGCCGTCAATTCACTACGCATTTCTTTAAAACGATTGACGCAATGTAAAAGAATTTTTTGCTTTTGAAATGGTTTTAAATTTGCCATCTCTTGTTCTGCTTTGACTGCTGAACTGATCGCTTTGTCTAAGATTTTGTCATCGGCCAAAGCAACTTTTGCATAAAGTTGACCCGAAAACTTATCATTAACCTCAAGCCATTGTCCTGTTTTTACAGGCTTCCCTGCCACATATAATGGGAATTCTAACCCTGCCATACTTCATCTCCTTTATTATCTATATTCTCATAATGCAAAATGGCTGAAACCTCTATATCATGCCCTTAGTTTATAAAACTATGAAATGTATTTAAGTAACAATTCAGCACAATACATCTATTCAGTCAGAGGATCTTATGAAGTTAAAACAATTACCTGTGTTTATTGCAGTTTTAGGATTAAGCTCATTCGCGCAAGCCGATTTTATTGGCTTAAAAGGTGACATCAGCTATTGGAATGTAGATGGCAAAGCCAATATTGATGAAAAACGATTAGCAGATCAAGACTTAGATCGTAAAGGCACTGTACAAGCCTCTGTTGCATTTGAGCATCCTGTGCCAATCATTCCAAATGTAAAAGTGAAATACACAAAATTAGATACCGAAACTGAAGCCAATACCATCAATAAAACAGATATTAATTTAGATCATACTGATTTAATTTTATATTACGAAATTTTGGACAATATCGTTAAAGCGGATGTCGGTGTAGGTGCAACACGCTTAAATGGTGATGTAAAACAATTCGGTCAATCTGTTGATGTAGATGAATATTCACCGATTATTTATGCAGAAGTTGGTGGAAAATTACCATTTACAGGTTTCAGTGCCAAAGCTGAAGCAACTTATACCAATGTCAATGATGTCAAAATCACCGATGCGCAAGCAGAAGTTCAATATAACTTTGTACAAAGCATATTATTGGATTTAGGTGCAAAAGTTGGTTACCGTGTCATGAATATCGAATTAGACGACATGGACAAACGTGATATGAAATTTGAATTCAAAGGTCCATATATCGGCTTAGATGCACATTTCTAAGATTTAACAAACCAAGAAGAAAACAAAGAGCAGATCATAGGATCTGCTTTTTTATT
>NZ_JACANS010000043.1:0-4964 GCF_030329305.1 Acinetobacter sp. 251-1
TCTCTAATAGTTAGTAGTCAATCTCTAATAGTTAGTAGTCAATCTCTAATAGTTAGTAGTCAATCTCTAATAGTTAGGCAATTAATTGATTGATTATAAAAAAGAAAAACAGAACTAAAATATTTAAAATATTTAAAATATTTAAAATAAAATCAAAATCAAAAATCAAAGGCTATGGCACTCGCTTCGCTCGTGTCTTTTCAAGAGCAAAAGCAAAGTCAAAAGCATTAATAATGCATTCGCTATGCTCATGCTTTTTGAAAAGCAAAAGCTTCTCCGTTCGCACCCATTCGGGATGCTCTGTACTTACCGCTTAAAATTGAAAGGGAGCTTGTAATCAGAAAAAAGGCAAATGCAAAATTTTTATTATGCTCAATCGCTCGTAGACACTCGCTCGGTTATATGAAGCTAAAAAACAAATAATATGTTCAAGTTTAAGCAGAAATTAGTAATTAAATAAAAATTCATTGTATATACAATTTTTTTTCAAATGCCCATTGAATTACATAAAACTGCCCATATTAAAGGGTTGTACATATGGAAGTAAAACAATGTGTATATACAAAGATCGCTTGAAACCTTAGAATAAATGGAGTAAAACATGTCAACAGACGAACCACCTTTAAAATATATTTTTTCACCCGCAATTCTACAAAAGTTAGATGAGAAGCATGGCGTCTCACTTGATGAAGTATATGAATGCTTTGAAAACAATGATGGTCAAACCTTAATTGAAGAACGTGAACAACATAAAACAGTACCTGAAACAGAATGGTTTATCAGCCAAACTCGAAGAGGTCGTACATTGAAAGTTTGTTTCGTCTTCGTTGAGGAACTGAATACAGTTTTTGTTAAAACTGCATATGATGCCAACGATGTTGAAATTCGAATATTCGAACGAAAGACATCGTAAATGAAACTTGGGGGGAGCTCCCCCCTGGATTCTGAAGTAGTCGATCATAATTAAACATTTTCGACTATAAATTATCTAGATTAATGAATCGAAGAGAAAATTATGAACCGTATAAATGAATCTACCATTCAACATGAAATATTTAGTGATGTTGATTTATGGGAGTCAAGAGAACTTGGAGCTAATGAATCAACAGTAAAATCTAAAGGCATGTCGAATAAACTTAAAAAACTTATAAGCAATCAAAATGATCAAAAAATGCAAATGATATCAATACGTTTGCCTATAAGCCTAATAAATGACTTAAAAGAGATTGGAGAAGTAGAAGGGTTAGGTTATCAAGCTTTAGCTAGAGAAGTTCTTCAACGCTTTGCAGATGCAGAAAGCAGAAAAAAAGTTAATGAATTGATTGCTCAAAAAAGAGAACTTCAAAGACAATTGGAAGAAATGCAAAGTGAGTTAAAAACTCTTAAACAGGCTTAATAATATGTAGAATCCATTTAAATAAAAGTGATCTTTTAATCAAAGTTTTAAAGATATTTGTTCTAAGGCATTATCTTTAAAAAAAGAAAACTAAAAAGGGCTGTTATCTTAATAGATCAGCCCTTTTTAGTTTTCTTTTATTGCTTTATGTTTAATGATATACATTATTAAATTCAATAGATTAGTAGGGTTAAATCATGGATATTTTTTCAAGACTTATAAATATAAAAAGTAAATATAATATTACTTTATATGAGGGAGAAAACTTCAAACAAGCTTTATACAATGGGAAAATGACTGATTCAGCAGATTGCATTATTGAAAAAATAGAGTTAACTCTAAAACACTACCCCAATAGTACGGGCATTGGTTTATCTACATATCAATCAGATGAAACTTCAAGCGGTGAATTTTGCTATGCAGTAGCATTGCCTGTTGATTAATTATAAAAATCAAGAAATAACTTACAAAGCGAACGGAGTGTGAGCGACATAGCAGTAGATCGCTTACCCCCCCCTCTGATTACCGCTTTTTACTGAATTGGATTTTCAACGGTTGGGGCTATCGTTCCATGCCTTTAGATTTTGATGCACCCCTAACCTGTTCTTGCTCTCGTTGTTTTTGTGATTCAAGTTTTGGCACTTCAAAATTAGGATTTTCCTTAAATTTTTCTACAAATTTTTGTTGTGCCTGTTCTAATTTTTTATCTAAGTCTGAGCCACCAAGTTTTTGCTCCAATACCGATTTAATCGACTGATATGCCTGCTTTTGTTCGTGGTTTAACTGCCGATAAACGCTATTAAAATCCAATTCTTTTGGTTTTTCCCTGCTGATATTGGGCTGAATGGTCGGCTGACTGCGTAATCGAATAGTTTCTCGTTTAATATCGTCTTTCCTTGCTTCCACAAGGGTTTCATTCAATTTTAAATCATCTTTCTTGCGGTCAAATTCATGTTTTAGCTCTGAATATTTTTCTTTCCACGCTGAAAACTTAGGATTTGGGACTAATCCGAACAATTTTTTTTGTGGTTTGTTCTTTTGAAGCTCGTCATAGTCCTTTAAAGCGGTAGAAATATCTCGTTTTAATTGGAAAATTTCAGATTCAAGACGGTTTAAATCGTCATTGAGTTGTTTTAATTTAGGGCTAGATGGCTCTGATTTGCGTTCTAAGCGGGTTTCTTTAGGTTTTGGCTGTTCTACTTGTTGTTGTGCTTCTGTGGCTTTAGGGGCGTTTTTTGAAGCTTCTAGGCGCATTTCTGCTTGATATTTACTGATTTGAAATTCAGCAAGGCGGATTTCTTGCTCTAAACCTTTCAAAATTTCAGGTAAACGCTGATTTTCAGCGTTTTGCTGTTTGATTAAATCATTTTTTAGGCTGATTTCGGTATCAATGCCCTGTCTGCGTAGCTGTGTGACCTTGCTACCCTCGTGAATGGTCGCCTGTAGTCCGTTGTTCTGATCGGCATAGCTGCGGTGGTCTACTTCGGTCAAATACCCTGCTCGTGCTAGATTTTGATTGGTAATGTCGGCAAAGGTTTCTCGCCATTGGTTCACGGTCTGACTAGAATTTTCTTTGTTAAAATCTCGGTTTCTCTTTTTGGCAAAATCACCTGTTTCAGGGTCAATTTGTCGCCCTGTAAACATGATATGAGCGTGGTAATTGCGTTCATCACTTCCGCTTTGGGTGTGTGGTGCATGAATGGCAGCGTCCACAATTACACCATGCCGTTTTACAAGCTCTTGGCATAGGTCATTGAGCATTCTTTCCCTTTGCTCTTTGTTCAATTCATGCGGAAAGGCTATTTCAAATTCTCGTGCTAGGTTTGCGTCTTTTCTACGTTCAACCTTTTCAACGGTGTTCCAAAGTTGGTTGCGGTCTAATAATTCAGGATTTGTATTTTCAGGGGCATAGATTTTTGTAAATTCCACGCCTGTTTTTTTCGTATAGTCCTGTTCTTTCCCTTGTCTTTCATCTATCAATTTTTCGCCCGAACGATAAGCAGAACATGCAACGGCTGAACGCCCTGCACTTCGACTTATGGTCTTAACTGAAAAATGATAAATCGCCATTTACTTATTTTTGCCTTTTGATGCTTTTGCTTTTAGGGGTTAAGGGGATTTTCCCCTTACGGACTTCCATTGAAAACATCGAAGATTTTCTCAATGGTAAAGTGCGCCCTTCGGGAAAACTACGATAGCAGATAGTACCTTGAATTTCAATTCATGTACGCTTATGCTAACTGTGGTTTTTTAGGCTTTGGAATCACAATGAAAATGGAAAATTTAGAACAACAAATTGCTAAACAGGAAGAACGATTAAAACAGCTTAAAGCTCAAAAGCAAGCTGTTATCGCTCGTGAAAAAAAGAAACAATCTGAACAGCAAAGAAAGGACGATACTAGGCGTAAAATTTTACTCGGTTCTTATTTGCTTAAAAAAATGGAAAATGAAACCAATAAAGAAAAAATACTCGCTGATCTCAACGAGTATCTAACAGAAGATCGAGATAGAAAATTATTTAATCTTTGAAATCTGTTTCAGTCCGTAAAGCTTTAAATATTCGTTTGGCATGTATAGGATTTGCCGATTCAGGGTCTCTTAATATTTTCCCAATCCAATTTGCAAAACTTGGATAATCAGGGAAGTTACTAAGGTCTGAAATACTGCCTAATTTGCATAAAATTGTACTGTACTTGGAAATTTGAGCATCAGTTATATGGGCAAACATATCGACTGTGTTTGGATCACGTTTCGGGTCTTGTGCTTTAGGTTTTTGTTTCTGCTTAATCGTAAATTTTATATGAGTGAATTTACGCCCTGTTTTTTGAGGTTTTGCTGTAACTTTTAAGTCGGTTTGCTCGTTAATTTCTTCAATAGATGGGTCTATAACCCAAGCAATTAAATTCCCTGTTGTTTTGTATCTTGAGCCTAAATCTAGCATTACTCTTAAATCATCTATGGCTACTGAGCGTTCGCCAATAGATTTATATTGAGTTAGTAACTCATAAATGCGTACAGAGTATGCACCTTGCATTTTTGATACTTCAGATAGCATATATTGAGTGAAGTTGGCTTTTACATTAGATATAAACGGCAATATATCTTTAGAAAATCTAAGAGCAATAATACCCTGATTGTCTGTGAACTCTATACGCTGAACCCAACGCATTTTTATTAGTTTGTCATCAATATCTAGGCTAATAGAACGCTCATATAGACGGTTTACAGCTTCTTTTAAATCCCTATATGCAGTTTTTTCATGCACCCCTAAAGCCTGTAAATCTTGAACACTAACAGTGTAAATTTCATCATCTGACACTTCACTCATTTTAGGTATTTTAGCGATAGCTGATAAAACAACACGTTGTTCAACAACTGAAAGGCGATAACTTGCCTCAATAACTTGATTCGATTTCACTACTAATTCATTTTGCATAATTCTGTAGTCATTCTAAGTATTAGAAGTAATTTATACTAATATATTAGAAAAATCAATCTCTAATAGTTAGTAGTCAATCTCTAATAGTTAGTAGTCAATCTCTAATAGTTAGTAGTCAATCTCTAATAG
>NZ_JACANS010000044.1:0-4167 GCF_030329305.1 Acinetobacter sp. 251-1
CGCAATATCAATATGCTTTTGTCCTCTACAAATAGTGGAATACGAATATTGCTGATATTCGAGGCTATCCAATCTAATCTAAAGAGATGAATGAGACTTTGAACAAAGCCTGTGACCATACGTAAAGACAGACGGAATAGAGATTTAATCATGAGACAGCATTGGATAGCGACATCAGAATAGATTTGATTTCGACCATGTTTGCCTTTTGGTTGAGCGTACCATTGAGTTTTGGGATCAAACCAAATAGAAATATTTCCTGGATTTATTAATGCCCTGTTATAAGAAGACCAATAGGTTGTACGATAGATTTTAGGTCTGGGCTTATTCATTTGAGAATTATAATGTTGAATAAGCCTTTAACTGTAGGTTTGTGCAACAAAGCCCTCATGGATTGCAAACTGATCTAATAGCAACACATTAATAAGTAATCATTGGACTGCTATTATTGATTATGTTATTGATATTTAATTTAATTTTTATGAATATTCAATTTTTTAATAGAAATTTAGTTGCTCTCAGAGCTTGATGTAGTGGTGTTTTATCTTTTTGCAACTTACTCAATAATGCTGCACCTAACCACATTTGGTAAAGTACTTGTGCCAACGTCGAGGCCTCAGTATCTGCTTGGATAGACTGATCATGTTTTCCCAAATCAATTAAACCAGCAATACGTTCGATTACATCATCGACGCCAGCGGACATAATGGAGCGCATATCTTCAGATAGATCGGCAACTTCTGCGGCAAGTTTCACAATTAAACAGCTATCCGCCCAACCACACTGTGTTTCAGGATCTTCTATCCATAAATTAAAATACTCAATTAGCTTTTGATAAGGGGATTTATCACTACGCCATACATCATTTAAACGGACTTGATAATTATCTACATAATGCTGTACCAATTCACATCCGAAAGCTTCCTTGGATTGGAAATAATGATAAAACGAGCCTTTAGGGATCTCACAGCTCTGTAAAATTTCCTGTAATCCTACACCGGTAAAACCTTTATGCAAAATCAGGTCTGAACTGGTGTTAAGAATGTGTAAGCGCTTCGCTTCAGACTTTTTAATAGGAGTAGGCTTCATATTAATTATTTACTCTATTGTAAAAAATAGACCAGTCGTATTGTTTTTTATTATAACTCATCTACAATGGATGTAAAGAAATTTTAATCTTAATTTTTAATTATGAAGAGAAATACTTCTAAATAAAACATGGAGTTATATGTGTGAAAACAGTTATTAATCAACGCATCGTTTTAGCTAAACGGCCAGTGGGTGAGTCAAAACACAGCGATTTTCGTATTGAGCAAGTTGAGCTTAATGAACTTAAACAAGGCGAGATATTGTTAAAAACCATTTACTTGTCACTCGATCCTTATATGCGTGGTCGCATGAGTGATGCTCCTTCATATGCGGCACCGGTTGAAATTGGTGAAGTGATGGTCGGTGGAACAGTCAGTCAAGTGGTGGCCTCTAAAAACCCAAAATTCAAAGAAGGCGAGTGGGTTCTTTCCGGAAATGGCTGGCAGGGCTACGCAATTTCTAATGGGACTGCATGTCAAAGCTTAGGTATGCAACCTGAACATCCATCTTGGGCATTAGGTATTTTGGGAATGCCAGGATTTACTGCTTATATGGGGTTGTTGGACATTGGTCAGCCTAAAGCTGGTGAAACTTTGGTCGTTGCCGCTGCAACGGGACCTGTTGGTGCTACGGTTGGACAGATTGGCAAACTTAAAGGTTGTCGCGTGGTTGGCGTCGCAGGTGGGGCTGAAAAATGCCGTTATGCAGTAGAAGAATTCGGCTTCGATGCTTGTATCAATCATCATGATGAAAATTTTGCAGAACAATTACAACAAGCTGTTCCCAACGGTATTGATATTTATTATGAGAATGTAGGGGGTAAAGTGTTTGATGCGGTATGGCCATTGCTTAACTCTGCGGCACGTGTACCGGTGTGTGGTGTGGTTTCCCAGTATAACGCTACCGAGCAAGCACAAGGCCCAGACCGTTTACCGGGCTTTATTTCCACCCTTTTAAAAAAGCGTATTCGCATGCAAGGCTTTATTATTTTTGATGATTATGGCAGTCAGTATCCGCAATTCTATCAGCAAATGTCTGAATGGTTGAAAGACGGAAAAATCAAATATAAAGAGCATATGGTGCAAGGTTTAGATAACACGATCAATGCTTTCAATGGTATGTTGAAAGGCGAAAACTTTGGCAAAGTGGTTGTAAAAATTTAAAAAAATAGGAATTATCATGATTATACTACATCATTTAGATCAATCACGTTCTTTTCGCATTTTGTGGTTACTTGAAGAAATCAAGCAGCCTTATGAGCTGAAACGCTATTATCGTGACTCAAACACGCATTTGGCCCCTGACTCTTTAAAAACCATTCATCCTTTAGGGAAATCTCCAGTATTGGAATGGGATGGCAAAGTTATTGCAGAGTCAGGCGCAATCGTTGAGTTATTAATTCAGCAACTTGCGCCGCATTTAGCACCAGATATGGATGAACCTACCTATGTCGATTATCTACAGTGGATTCATTTCTCAGAAAGCTCTGCCATGCTGCCATTTTTGTTAAAAACGTTTAATGCGATAGAAACCAAGCAGGGCACGAAGTTGGTATTTCTAGAAAATTATACTCAAGTTGAGTTCAATAAAGTATTTAGCTATTTAAATGAATATTTAAAAGATAAAGAATTTCTAGTGGCAGACCGTTTAACCGGTGCTGACTTTATGATGGGCTTTGGACTACATGCTTTAGTTCATCATATGGGACAAGGTGAAAATTATCCTCATATCCAACGTTATGTAGCAGGTTTAAGCCAACTACCTAGCTGGCAAGCCGCAGTACAAATTGAACAAAATGGTGTGAAAAGTCAAAAATAGCAAGATTGATTTTTTAAAGGCAATTTAGAAAAACAATCGTGATTTTCAAGTAAATCTACTTAAAAATAAGCTGACACTTATTTAAATTAAACGCCCAATGAATTTCATCGGGCGTTCTCTATTTTAAAGATAAGGAATTACCATTATTTAAGACAAGTTTCGCCTATTCTTTCACTGCAAATTCCTATCAGAAGAGTTTGAATATCACGACGTTTAGGCTGAAAGATATAATCAACTTTTGAAAGAAACGTGACTAACGCACAGCAAGATTAAATTATTCCTCAGGGTATTAAACAAGTAAACTGCATCATTTTACTAACATAAACACATACACGTAAAAATCAGGCCCCGTTTAACTGGCAATAGTTTTTGAACCCTTGTATAAAAGTTTAAACGAATCTAGCAAGTCTTTATTTAATGTTAATACTCATCCAGTATTGAGGTTTTTTATCTTTTCTTGCCTGTGATCTAGGTTGTAATACTCTAATTTCATACTCACCTGAAGCAGGTAAAATATAAATACCATTATCATCAAGCTCTGGAGAATATTCTCCAAGATTGATTGAGTCTTTTAATTGATTACCCCATAAGTAAGTTTCAACATTTCCTCCAGTCAACCTCACTTTTAACTTTTGCCCTTTTTTAGCATAAAATTTGTAGGAATCATACTTGTATCCATCTATCCTTCCGTAATAATTTGCAGAGTAAGATTTTTTTGCAAACTTAACTACAACAGTCTTTCGTATATCATTGTTATCATTTGCAAGTACGGCAGGGCTAAGCATAGTTAAAGTTAGGGCTATAAAAGTACCAGCTAGTAATTTCGTATTCGCTATTTTCACAAGGTTACCTTAATTCTTGCATCGTCCCTGACATAGTAATATAAGTGGCTTTGTTGCACAAACCTACAGTTAAAGGCTTATTCAACATTATAATTCTCGAATGAATAAGCCCACACCTAAAATCTATCGTACAACCCATTGGTGTTGTTATAACAGAGCATTAATAAATCGAGGAAAATCTCTATTTGGTTTGATCCCAAAACTCAACCAAGAGGCAAACATGGTCGAAATCAAATCTATTCTGATGTCGCTATCCAATGCTGTCTGATGATTAAATTCTATTCCGTCTGTCTTTACGTATGGTCACGGGCTTTGTTCAAAGTCTCATTCATCTTTGTAGATTAGATTGGATAGCCTCGAATATCAGCGATATTCGTATTCCACTATTTGTAGAAGACAAAAGCATATTGATATTGCA
>NZ_JACANS010000045.1:0-4027 GCF_030329305.1 Acinetobacter sp. 251-1
TCACGAGCAATTGTTGGATGGAAAGTATCGACACGGATGAATACAGATATGGTGCTCGATGCATTGGAGCAAGCATTGCATGATCGAGGCATGCCAAAGAATGTGATTCATCATTCCGACAGAGGTGTGCAATATCTGGCACTGTTGCAAAGTTAGCGATGAGGCAGCCTTTTGTCTTATTCAAAGGCCTTACATTTCAAAAACTCTGCTTACCAGGCGCATTTCGCCCAGGGGATCACCATAATAAAATGCTGAGGCCTGGCCTTTGCGTAGTGCACGCATCACCTCAATACCTTTGATGGTGGCGTAAGCCGTCTTCATGGATTTAAATCCCAGCGTGGCGCCGATTATCCGTTTCAGTTTGCCATGATCGCATTCAATCACGTTGTTCCGGTACTTAATCTGTCGGTGTTCAACGTCAGACGGGCACCGGCCTTCGCGTTTGAGCAGAGCAAGCGCGCGACCATAGGCGGGCGCTTTATCCGTGTTGATGAATCGCGGGATCTGCCACTTCTTCACGTTGTTGAGGATTTTACCCAGAAACCGGTATGCAGCTTTGCTGTTACGACGGGAGGAGAGATAAAAATCGACAGTGCGGCCCCGGCTGTCGACGGCCCGGTACAGATACGCCCAGCGGCCATTGACCTTCACGTAGGTTTCATCCATGTGCCACGGGCAAAGATCGGAAGGGTTACGCCAGTACCAGCGCAGCCGTTTTTCCATTTCAGGCGCATAACGCTGAACCCAGCGGTAAATCGTGGAGTGATCGACATTCACTCCGCGTTCAGCCAGCATCTCCTGCAGCTCACGGTAACTGATGCCGTATTTGCAGTACCAGCGTACGGCCCACAGAATGATGTCACGCTGAAAATGCCGGCCTTTGAATGGGTTCATGTGCAGCTCCATCAGCAAAAGGGGATGATAAGTTTATCACCACCGACTATTTGCAACAGTGCCGATAAAAATATATCATCATGAACAATAAAACTGTCTGCTTACATAAACAGTAATACAAGGGGTGTTATGAGCCATATTCAACGGGAAACGTCTTGCTCGAGGCCGCGATTAAATTCCAACCTGGATGCTGATTTATATGGGTATAGATGGGCTCGCGATAATGTCGGGCAATCAGGTGCGACAATCTATCGATTGTATGGGAAGCCCAATGCGCCAGAGTTGTTTCTGAAACATGGCAAAGGTAGCGTTGCCAATGATGTTACAGATGAGATGGTCAGACTAAACTGGCTGACGGCATTTATGCCTCTTCCGACCATCAAGCATTTTATCCGTACTCCTGATGATGCATGGTTACTCACCACTGCGATCCCCGGGAAAACAGCATTCCAGGTATTAGAAGAATATCCTGATTCAGGTGAAAATATTGTTGATGCGCTGGCAGTGTTCCTGCGCCGGTTGCATTCGATTCCTGTTTGTAATTGTCCTTTTAACAGCGATCGCGTATTTCGTCTCGCTCAGGCGCAATCACGAATGAATAACGGTTTGGTTGATGCTAGTGATTTTGATGACGAGCGTAATGGCTGGCCTGTTGAACAAGTCTGGAAAGAAATGCATAAGCTTTTGCCATTCTCACCGGATTCAGTCGTCACTCATGGTGATTTCTCACTTGATAACCTTATTTTTGACGAGGGGAAATTAATAGGTTGTATTGATGTTGGACGAGTCGGAATCGCAGACCGATACCAGGATCTTGCCATCCTATGGAACTGCCTCGGTGAGTTTTCTCCTTCATTACAGAAACGGCTTTTTCAAAAATATGGTATTGATAATCCTGATATGAATAAATTGCAGTTTCATTTGATGCTCGATGAGTTTTTCTGATAGTTAGTCTTTGTAGAGACACAAACCTGAAATTCCGGACACCGCGCTTCAGGACATCTCCCTGGACGCCGATATCTGGCAGTATCCGGACGGTACTATCGAACGCCGGGCCAACGGTACTACCCTGCCCTTTATGACTGACGACCGGCTATCTCACCCACGCACTTCTCCCTGAAATTTAGCATCGTCGCGGTTAATGTCGAAAATTTGCCACCTGACGTGGTTGGCATCGAGGGTGAAAACTGCCGTGGCGAGGGTGTTCTCCTCATCCGGATCGTCGGCAGCCAGCCGGTATTCACCGGCATCAATTTTCAGATTGATATCGTGCAGCACCTGGGTGGTGCCGAAATGTTTAGCGACCGCGCTAAATTCGGCACTGTTGCAAAGTTAGCGATGAGGCAGCCTTTTGTCTTATTCAAAGGCCTTACGTTTCAAAAACTCTGCTTACCAGGCGCATTTCGCCCAGGGGATCACCATAATAAAATGCTGAGGCCTGGCCTTTGCGTAGTGCACGCATCACCTCAATACCTTTGATGGTGGCGTAAGCCGTCTTCATGGATTTAAATCCCAGCGTGGCGCCGATTATCCGTTTCAGTTTGCCATGATCGCATTCAATCACGTTGTTCCGGTACTTAATCTGTCGGTGTTCAACGTCAGACGGGCACCGGCCTTCGCGTTTGAGCAGAGCAAGCGCGCGACCATAGGCGGGCGCTTTATCCGTGTTGATGAATCGCGGGATCTGCCACTTCTTCACGTTGTTGAGGATTTTACCCAGAAACCGGTATGCAGCTTTGCTGTTACGACGGGAGGAGAGATAAAAATCGACAGTGCGGCCCCGGCTGTCGACGGCCCGGTACAGATACGCCCAGCGGCCATTGACCTTCACGTAGGTTTCATCCATGTGCCACGGGCAAAGATCGGAAGGGTTACGCCAGTACCAGCGCAGCCGTTTTTCCATTTCAGGCGCATAACGCTGAACCCAGCGGTAAATCGTGGAGTGATCGACATTCACTCCGCGTTCAGCCAGCATCTCCTGCAGCTCACGGTAACTGATGCCGTATTTGCAGTACCAGCGTACGGCCCACAGAATGATGTCACGCTGAAAATGCCGGCCTTTGAATGGGTTCATGTGCAGCTCCATCAGCAAAAGGGGATGATAAGTTTATCACCACCGACTATTTGCAACAGTGCCACTAAAACTATTCTTAAGGCATTTTGTGGTTAAAAACTTAAATGCTATAGTGTACAAAACCTCCTTCGGGAGGTTTTTAGTTGTGAGCATTAAATCTGTATGGAATTTTTTAAACCTTAACTTTAAGAGAGCAATACTTTTCTTATTAAATATTCGGTTTAAATAGAATGTATAGAGATTGTAGTTAAGCCTACAGTCGAGGTTATCGTATTTGGTATGGTTACCTTTTTAATCCTGATAAGACAAAAGCTTATGAAAATTATCCAGAATTTATCTTTAATTCTAGCGGCAGTTGCATTGACAGCATGTGCAAATAATCCTGAACAGATGCCTTCTCAACAACCAAATACGATGACTAGCTGTATAACTGATGAAGCAACAAAGCTTGTGGGACAAACTGGTTTATCTGAAGCAGTAATTAAAGCTAAGACTAAAGCTGAAATTGTACGAATGGTTGCGCCAGGTCAACCAGTAACTTTAGATTACCGCTCAAATAGAGTTACGGTAGTCACCGATCCACAAACTAAAATTATCGTTCAAGTTTCCTGCGGCTAATAGCTAAAGACTAAACAAAAACCATCTTCGGATGGTTTTTTATTATTTGGAAAAGAGTAATGTCTCAATTCCTATGCTGTTTATTCGGCCTGCATGGTATGACTGAAATCGATTACATAATTAATGATGGAGGAATCAAGGTTTGTCGGGATTGTTTGAAAGAAGTTGTCCCATTAAGGAAGGCGAGGGTAATCAAGTAGCTCCAGAATACGCTTGAGTCTCGTACTAACTCACCGGACACACCGACTATTGTCATCATGCAGTGTTTGCATGAAGAAGATCGGCAGGGTGACTGCTTGATGGTTATAATGGTGAAGAATGGGAGCACTTATAATTTAGTCACCAGTAAAGCTAGGTGAGGGCAAATGGAAACGCAAGAAACATGGAGCTGAATATCGTCGCCAATGGCGTAAACTACATATTGGTATAGATGCCAAAACC
>NZ_JACANS010000046.1:0-3720 GCF_030329305.1 Acinetobacter sp. 251-1
TTGTGTTTTAAACACTTGCAAAGAAAACAACAATTCTTTTCAGCATACGATATTGCAAAATATACAAAAGGTGCATCCAAAGAATGTAACTTGCACAGCCAAACGATACAGGCAGTTACAGAAGAATTAGTGACAAGACGCAAGCAATTCAAGAAATCAAAATTAAAATGGCGTGTTAGCAATAAAAAATCAGCTAGACGCTCTTTAGGATGGATACCATTCAAGAAAGTAGCAATCAAATATGCTGATGGTTACGTTCAATATGGCAAGTATCAATTCAAACTATGGGACAGCTACGGACTGAGCAAATACAATATTAAAACAGGTTCGTTTGTCGAGGATAGTCGTGGGCATTGGTATGTTTGCCTTGTGGTTGATTCAATTAAAACTGAGAAAACCACCGCTAAAACCTCAATTGGCATAGATTTAGGTTTAAACGATTTAGTGACTTGTTCAGATGGCGTAAAATTGAAAGCGCCTAAAATCTATCGGCAATATGAACAAAAACTTGGCATTGCACAACGTGCAAAAAATAAGAAACGTGTTAAAGCGATTCACGCCAAGATCAAAAATATTCGTCAAAACATGCTGCATCAATTCAGCCATAAATTGGTGAATGAACATGCAGCAATCTTCGTTGGCAATGTGAATGCCAAAGCATTAGCACAGACTAGATTAGCTAAGTCAGTGTTAGATGCAAGTTGGACAACACTAAGAACCATGCTCAAGTATAAATGCGAGAACGCAGGTGTATGGTATGAAGAAGTCAATGAAGCGTATACCACCCAAACGTGTTCGTGCTGTGGCTCACGCTTCAGTAGTCCGAAAGGTAGAGCAGGTTTAGGAATAAGAGAATGGCAGTGTTGTGAGTGTGGTAGCTCATGGGATCGGGATATAAATTCCGCACTGAACATTCTTGCGCTCGGACATGAGCGTCTCGTAGGAGGAATCTCCGTCCTTTAGGTCGGGGAGGATGTCAATATGGTGCGCAGTGCATTTTACAATTTGACACAGGTGGATTTGGCGTTTGGCTTGAATCACCGTCATTATCGTCGTTACATCCACTGAGCATTAAACAACAGTTTGGGGCTAAAATTAAAAATAAACTTTTCATTAACCATTTCCGTATTTCAAAGAAGCTGTTAGTCAATACAAAGCCCATGACAGTTTGGTGATGCTTTGGTTTCAATTCCATTAAGCTTTTGAATGAACAATAAAAACGCATCCGAAGATGCGTTCATTTTCAAGCGAATTAAATTACCAACCTAATGCTTCTTGTTGTTTTTTCACAAGTTCTGCAATGCCTTTTTCAGCCATTTCGAGCATGGCATTGGATTGCGCACGGGTAAATGGTTTTTCTTCTGCCGTACCTTGAATCTCAATGAATTCACCAGATTGAGTCATCACTACATTTAAGTCAGTTTGACAGTTCGAATCTTCTTCATAGCAAAGATCAAGTAATACTTCATCTTTATAGATTCCCACTGAAATTGCAGCAACTAAACCTTTTAATGGGTCTTGTTTAATTTTTTTCTTTTCAAGCAATACATTCATTGCATCGATCAATGCAACCGCTGCACCTGTAATCGATGCTGTACGTGTACCGCCATCCGCTTGGATCACATCACAGTCGATGGTAATGGTATTTTCACCAAGTTTTTTGAGGTCAACCATGGCACGTAAGCTACGACCAATCAAACGTTGGATTTCTTGAGTACGTCCAGATTGTTTACCACGTGCTGCTTCACGGTCACTACGTGTGTGTGTTGAGCGGGGCAACATGCCGTATTCTGCAGTGACCCAACCTTGACCTTGACCTTTGAGAAAGCGTGGAACTGAGTTGTCAATACTTGCAGTACAAAGCACTTTGGTATGACCAAATTCAACCAATACAGAACCTTCCGCATAACGTGTGTAATTACGGGTAATTTTAACGTCACGTAATTGGTCTAATGCACGTTGGTCGATACGCATAGCTTGTCCTATTTAGATTGGAAAATATTGTGGGCAATTATAGCAGATACAAGGAGGATGGTTTTATTACATGTATGATTTTTGGATTTGTGGAAGAAAAGCAGAGCTCATCTGAATTCTTAATTTTGTCTATCACAAAACTTAAGCACTGTGATATAAATGAAATAGATGTTTTATTGCTTTGAATTCGCATAAGAGATTTATGTTAAATAGAATATCTAAGACTGTAGCCTACGCAATACTGTTTGCAGCTACAGCTCAGCAACGTAATATAAGTTATGCAGAAATGAGAATCTTGTCGATTAGCGCATCTGAATTGATCTTACGCCAATCGACAAGAATTGACCCAGACCCTGTTATTTGAAATGAATTCTAGCGAAAAATGGATTTGATGAAATGATGAGAATTTTGGGAATTATTGATCAAAATTTGTATACCTTTTCCCGCATATTACCTATCGCTAACTAATTATTAGAATGAATACTACAAAGATTTAATTATTACATAAAGCATTGTTTTTAAAAAATAATATAGATTATATGAATTTAAGAAATTGCTTGAATTATATAATTCTTAAATTGTAAATATTTATTAAAAGTCCCGAATTTGGGACTAGAGTCCACCATTAGATAATGTGGACTCTTTTCAAGCCAAAATAATTAGGGATTTAATTGACTTCCTTTTGGAATAAGTGGGTTGTCATCACCAAAATTAATCTTCTCTTATTTTTCGGAAGGCTCTTCTTCATTACCTAAAACATATATTGTTTCGGCTTCTTCGTGACCTCCATCGTACCTATGCGTTAATGCTGTAACTGCAAGTAACTTCCAACCTTTTTTTAGATGCTGATTTACTTGGAAATCACTGTTTAACTCTTTGACTTGTCGAATTGCGGTAAGTGAATTTTCACTCATGATAATACTCACTGAAAAAATTTATTTTTCTTATATAAAGACTTTTTTTATACTTCAATGCCTTAAAACAAAATAATTGTTAAATCATTATGAAGTCGCATAACTTCATTTTATGTTAAATAAATGCTAATGCTACAGAACAAAATCCTATACCATACATGACGAATACAGAGCCATCACTGAAACAATCCTAATTTGTATAGAAAAATGCTGAAAGAAAAAAGAGCAAAGAGAAGCCAAAACCAAACTAAAAAGACAAGAGCAAGCAAGGGACAACAAAATTCAAGATAATGGCAAATAGCGATAGCCCTAATTAGAAAGTGGAAGCGATCTATCATTAGGTCACTCACACTCCATTCACTTTGTGTTTTTATTTTTTAAGGTTATTAATACGACTACGTGCTTCCCATAGTAATCTCTCATTTACATCATCAGGATTCCTCTTATAACGAGCTTCTGCATCCTTTAAACCATATTTGGGAAATACTCGTACAAGAACCATTTTTAAAAAAACCCAAACTATAACTAATGCAAATATAATTCCAATTAATTCAAACATATTAAACTCTTAAATCATTTATCTACGGTGTTTTTCCATGCTAATTCTAGCTGCTTCCATAAATCTATAATTAGCATCTGTAGGGTTCTCCATATATTTTTTTGTAGCACGCTCATAGTTTTTTTCTGGTGATGATAATAAAAATCTAAGTATTTTAAATCCAAAAAATGCAACAACTAAAAAACCTATAAATTCAAACTTGGATTCTCAAATGAAGTGCAACAGAGATTAAATTATTGGAAGGAAGCAAGATGAGCTAGCATTTTGCTTCCG
>NZ_JACANS010000047.1:0-3170 GCF_030329305.1 Acinetobacter sp. 251-1
GTACCGATAATTTGTAATGGTTTTTCCACTTCCAGTGCTTGTCTAAATCTTAAGCCTGCAGACGTTTCTTGTGTCATGTTCCTTTCCACAGTGGTCTATCTATTTATCGAGGTTTGAGTATATCCATAAAAATTTACTCCGCCATGACTTTTTAGGGGAAAAGCTCTAAAACTTTAGTCAAAGAATTAATGAATTTATATTCATTATTTTAATTGTAGTATTTCATGACAAAATAAAGCCTATATTTATCAACAGAAATTTCTTGACTTCTTTGCTATAATCATGACAAAGATTCTGTATTTCGATTATTTTTATGCAAAAACATTTCGCAGAAATTAACGCTATAAGTTGTGGTGAACAACCACAAACTCGCCGAGGTCAACAACGGCGGTTAGCGCTTTTATTGAGTGCGAATGAATTATTTTTAGAACATGGTTACGAAGCTGTATCTTTAGATGATATTGTGAATCATGCAGGTGGCTCTAAAACCTCTATTTATAAATATTTTGGTAATAAAGAAGGTTTATTTACCGCAATTTGTGATTATCGTCGTGACTTATTCTTTAAAGATATTTGTGCTTGTTATAATTCAGAAGAAGATCATTTACGCCATTATCTTGTTCAAATCTTAATTAATTTTTATCTTCATCTTAAAAAACCCGAAAATATTGCCTTTATTCGACTTATTATCGAACAAGCTCAAAAAAATCCCAATTTAGCCTTATATATTCATGAAAAGGGAGCGCATTATATTCAATTAACTATTGCAAAAGCTTTAGAGCATTCACATGCTCAAGGAATATTAAACTGCACTAATCCATATAGCTCTGCCATGATGTATTTTGGTATTTTAAGAGATTTTGAGTGGCGTGTTCTGATGGGCTTAGAAGTAGATAAACCCGAACAAGAAGTCATCAAACATATCGAATATTGCGTTGATCACTTTCTAAAAGGTCATCAAAAAGTCTAGTTTTTTTGCATTTCAACATTCTTATAGTATATTAGAAAATTCTTCTTTGTTTTTAATCAACCAACAATGAATTGTTGGTCAATCTCCTTATTGGTTTTGGCTATACAATTATTGTGGAGTAACCATGGCTCTACGACATTTTCTAACACTACGTGACCTATCTACTGCTGAATTGAACCGCATTATTGAGCGTGCTCAAGAACTGAAGCGAAAACAACATAACAATGAAACATTCCAACCCTTTGTTGGTAAAGTCATGGGAATGATTTTTGAAAAGTCGAGTACGCGAACACGTGTTTCTTTTGAAGCAGGTATGAGCCAATTTGGTGGAAGTGCGATTTTCTTATCTTCTCGTGATACACAATTGGGTCGCGGTGAGCCAATCGAAGATTCGGCACGTGTGATTTCAAGTATGTTAGATATCGTGATGATCCGTACGTTTGGTCATGACATCGTAGAGCGTTTTGCTGAATATTCAAAAGTTCCTGTCATTAATGCCTTAACTGATGACCATCACCCGTGCCAATTATTAGCTGATATTCAAACTTTTGTTGAACACCGTGGTTCAATCCAAGGTAAAACTGTTGCTTGGATTGGCGATGGCAATAATATGTGTAATTCTTATATTGAAGCTGCGCACATGTGGGGCTTTAAACTCAAGATTGCATCTCCAAAAGGCTATGAACCTAAGGATGAGTTTTTATCTGAATTTGGGCATTGTGTTGAACTTGTTGATTCTGCTGAAGATGCTGCTGTAAACGCTGACCTAATTGTCACTGATGTTTGGGCAAGTATGGGGCAAGAAGAAGAGCAAAAAATCCGTGAAAAAGCCTTTGCAGACTATCAAGTTAATGAGAAATTAATGGATTTAGCTCATCCTGATTGCTTATTTATGCATTGCCTCCCTGCACATCGTGGTGAAGAAATTTCTGAAAATATGCTTGACCATAAAAATGCTGTGGTTTGGGACGAAGCAGAAAATCGTTTACATGCACAGAAAGCTTTAGTTGAATTTTTAATTAATGAAAATTTAAAAAAAGTATAAGCATTTAACATACTTTAAAAAGGCTTTGTAAATCAAAGCCTTTTTTTTTGCAACGACTCAAAAAACAATAATACTTGAAACTTAACTTTTCACACTAGTATTCATCTCTATATTGCATATAATAAAACCATACTTTGAATAAGACTTAATTATGAAACTTACAACAATTTTGCTCAGTTCTAGCCTTTTGATCGGCTCATTTTCCACCGCTATCCAAGCGACTGAACTTGATGATTATTTAGTTCAATACAAAATCGTGGATGCCAATTATAAAATCAAAAACAACCAAAGATTAAAAGACGTTCTCAGTTATTTAAGTGATGAAGACTCTCGGACTTTGCCTTTACAAATTGATCAAAACACGTTGATTGAAAAATTACGTTTACACCCAAATTACATTGAAATTGAAGGCATTATTACCTCACCTGATTTTAAACAATTTAGCCAAGATATGAGTTCACAAGAAATTAAAAAACTATTTACGGATAATCTCACAAAAAATTGCGCTCATTTATTTGAACATCAATTTCAACGTGTAAATCCGTATGAAGTACGTATGAAATTATCGACTGATGACAAACAATATTCTGTTGAATTGAAGAATTCTTCTTGTCAATTTTGAACTGACAATAATGTGGGTTTTTCTGTGAAATCATTATCTTTGGCCACAGAAAAACTTTGGCATTAAAAATTATTATGCACTAGAACGCCCTTGCTTAGGTGAGGGTTTTCATACCATTATTTGCATTACGTAAAATATATTTTTAATGATTAATTATACAAAAAAATATAGTGAAATAGAATCTTTATTCATATATTTAATACAACCCAAAGCATTAATATTCATTTAAATAAAACCATTATATTACAATATAAAAAAATCAAGTCATACCAATTTATTTAAATTTATTACCCCACTTATTCATCATAAATATATTAAAAAATTTAATGAAAAATATCTATAACACCTATAACCATCATAGGCTAGTAGTTAATATTTTAATTTATTTAAGAAATCTAAATATCCATCAATGTACATAGATAAAAAATCATATAGTCACAAATTTTTACCTTAACTCGGCTTTGTTGCACAAACCTATCTGTAAAGGCTTTTTCAGCGATATAATTTTCAAATGAAGAAGCCTACACACAAAA